>USAP01000074.1 GCA_900552775.1 uncultured Eubacteriales bacterium
CGAACAATAAGTTTCTTCTTCTGAATGTCATCATTTCTGTCAGCAACGGCAAATACCTGTTCTTCATTGCCGATTTTTCCACTTTTCGACTCAGCAAGTTGCCTACGCATCTGCTCCATTTCCATCTCCTTTTCTGCAATAGCCTCTTCCTTCAGCTCACGTTCCCTTTCCAATGCCTTGTTCAATATCTCCATACGGGTTTCAAGAAGGCGTTTTCTCCGCCATAAAATGAAATATGTCAACATTGACAAAAGGGCTATGATTATCGCAATGGTCACGGAAACTATAATATAGACCGTCTGACGCATCTGGTGCATCTCTAGCTTCAGATTCTCCTTCTCTTTCAGTTCGTAGTCATACATGGCATTGGCACTTGCCAATGCATCACGTGGCGAAACGATATCCACAGAGTCAACATATTTTTTGTAACTCTCGAAGTTACCTAAAGCACCTTCTGCATCACCATTCTTCAGGCTTTGCACCGTTAGCCACCAATAAGCATGACGCTTGGCATATACAGACCCATGTTGTAGCACCTTGTTGCAAAACACAGCAGCAGAATCACGCAGACCGAGCTTGTCATAGATTTCAAAAGACAAGGAGTATGTGGAACTGAGTGTGGCATTGCCAACATTACGACGCGCAGAATCAATAAATTTCTTCGCTTCTGTAAGAGGACCATTCTCGTTATAGTAATTTGCGAGAAAACCATCCACCTCCGACAATAGGGCTGCATCATCTATCTTCAGGGCCATGCCCCTGGCCTTGAGGAGCATCTTCAGAGCTTTGTTCTTATAGCCTAATGCCATATAGCTCCATGCCATATTGTTATAGTCATACACACAATGTGTGAGATCGCCTTGACTCTCATGTATCTGCAAGGCTTTCTTCTGCCATTTCAGAGCTTCACTGTCGAGTCCCTGTACAGAATAGATATAGGCCAATTGATAATAGCAAAGGGCTTCTATATCTGTAGGAGCCTTTATGGTATGGTTCACTCCTACTATCTTCATGAAATACTCTACGGCTTTAGGGTAGTCATTCAATGTGCGATACACGCAACCCGCACAATAATATACATCCGACAGCATAGCATCATCACCATATCCTTCATAATGGTCAACGAGTGCCAAGACTTCTTCATCATCTTTAAAATCAGAGTTTTCTTTCACCTTAAGTTTGAGAGAAAGAAACTTCAGAAACCATCTGCCATCCTCATCATAGGTTTTCTCACGCTTCTTGGCTGCAATAAACAGTGTTTTTGCCCTTTGTATATCCTTACTACACAAAGCGTTTATATGGGCAAGCTCACGAGGTGTAGCGTTTCTCTTGTGAACAAGAAACAAAGACATAGCTACGACCATCAAAGCTACAATCAAGAGGGCGACTAAAAGAAAGCGTCTCCTAACCGACAGATTCTCTCTAAATTTCATAGGATTTTATATTGTTATTTACTGCTATTCTCTTCATCCCCAGACACTGCAATGAAGTTACCGATAAGCCGTCTGCAAAGATAATAATAACAATCTGTTCACTAAAAAGACTTTCAACATTATTATTACACCCAGCTCTAAATTCATCACAATTAATGACGAGGGAAATGCACAAAGGGCGGAGAAAAAACTTTCAAAAGCCAAAGTAGAGTTTTCAGACGGCGCCGCCTGCTGCGTTGTGGTGGCGTCCGGCGGATATCCTACAAAATACGAAAGCGGTTTTGAGATAACTCTTCCCGAAAACAAAGACGGAATTTTTGTTGCCGGAGCAAAACTTGAAGACGGTAGACTTAAAACATCGGGCGGGCGCGTGCTTGGCGTAACATGTGTCGGAAACACACTTAAAGAAGCGGTTGACAAAGCTTACAAAAGAGTTGCCGAAGTCTCGTTCAAAAACGCATTTTACCGAAAAGATATAGGGAAAAAAGCTTTAACGGAGGTTGAATAATGGTATACAGAGTGTATGTCGAAAAGAAAAGGGAACTTGCAAACGAATCATTAAAACTGCTTTCCGAAATACATGAATTTCTGCGTATAAAAAGCGTTTCGGATGTAAGAGTAATAAACAGATATGATGTGGAAAATATAGACGGTGAGCTTTTTGAATATGCGGTTAAAACCGTTTTTTCGGAGCCGCAGCAGGATGTTGTAAGCTATGAATTACCGCATGAAGGGAAAATTTTTGCTGTGGAATTTCTGCCGGGACAGTTTGACCAAAGAGCGGATTCTGCGGCGCAGTGTATTCAGATTATATCCAAAAAAGAACGTCCGTGTGTGCAAAGCGCAAAAATTTATGTTCTTTACGGCGATATTTCGGAAGATGAACTTGAAAGTGTAAAAAAGCATGTTATAAATCCTGTTGAATGCAGAGAAGCTTTGCTCACACTTCCGGAAACACTTAAAATAGACTATGCGGTGCCGGGGGATGTTAAAGTAATAGAAGGCTTTAAGGATATGAATGAGGCGGAACTTAGAGAACTTATCGGAAACATGGGGCTTGCCATGGATGAAGATGATATTGCTTTTTGCCGTGATTATTTTAAAAAAGAAGACAGGGATCCGAGCGTTACCGAAATCAGAATGATTGATACATATTGGTCGGATCATTGCAGACATACAACGTTTTTGACAACGATAGATGATGTTAAATTTGAAGATGAACTGCTTTCGAAAACTTATGATGAGTATCTTGAAGCAAAGAAATTAAGCGGAGACAAAAAGCCTGTTACGCTTATGAATCTTGCTACAGTGGCGGTTAAATATTTAAAAAAACAGGGTAAACTTCAAAAACTTGACGAATCAGATGAAATAAATGCATGCACGGTAAAAATAGAGGTTATGTCCGACGGCAAAAAAGAAGACTGGCTGCTTCTTTTTAAAAATGAAACGCACAATCATCCGACGGAAATAGAACCTTTCGGCGGCGCGGCAACATGTATAGGCGGCGCCATAAGAGATCCGCTTTCGGGAAGATCTTATGTTTACGGTGCAATGCGTGTTACGGGTGCGGCGGATCCGACACGTCCCGTGTCAGAAACACTTAAGGGTAAACTGCCGCAGAGAAAAATCGTGCGTTCGGCGGCTGCCGGTTATAGCTCATACGGAAACCAAATAGGATTGGCAACAGGCATTGTGGACGAAATATATCATGACGGCTATGCTGCCAAGAGAATGGAAATCGGAGCCGTAATAGGTGCGGCGCCGGCAAAAAATGTGAGACGTGAGAGCCCGAAAGATGGTGACGTAATAATATTGCTCGGCGGAAGAACGGGAAGAGACGGTTGCGGCGGCGCTACGGGTTCTTCAAAGTCGCACAATTTAAAATCCATAGAAACGTGCGGAGCGGAAGTACAAAAGGGAAACGCGCCCGAAGAGAGAAAGCTTCAGCGCCTTTTCAGAAATCCCGCTGTATCACTGCTTATAAAGCGGTGCAATGATTTCGGGGCCGGCGGCGTTTCCGTCGCAATAGGTGAACTTGCGGACGGCCTTTCAATAAATCTTGACGCCGTTCCCAAGAAATACGAAGGACTTGACGGTACCGAACTTGCAATAAGTGAATCTCAGGAGCGCATGGCAGTTGTTGTGGCACCGCAGGATGTACAGAAGTTTATTGAGCTTGCCGAAAAAGAAAATCTTGAAGCCACGGTTGTGGCAGAGGTAACAGAAGAGGCGAGGCTTGTTATGACATGGCGCGGCAAAAAAATTGTAGACCTCAAAAGAGAATTTTTAAATTCAAACGGGGCAGAAAAACATATTTCTGTTGAAATTTCAGCTCCGATGGATTATAATAAAGATGAAGTCAAAGGAAGCTTTGCGGATGAGTACAAAAAGCTTGCAAAAGATTTGAATGTCTGCTCAAAGCGCGGACTTTCCGAAATGTTTGATTCAAGCATAGGAGCAGGCACTGTTTTAATGCCGCTCGGCGGTAAAAATCAGCTTACTCCGGCACAGGCTATGGTTCACAAAATTTCGCGTGAAAAAGGCGATACAGATACATGCAGCCTCATGGCATGGGGATTTAATCCGTTTATTTCTGAGAAAAGTCCCTATCACGGAGCTTATCTTGCAGTGGTAGAGTCTGTTTCAAAACTTATAGCGACAGGCGCCGGGTATAAAGATGTTTATCTGACTTTCCAGGAATATTTCGAAAAGCCCGGTACAAATCCGAAACGCTGGGGTAAACCCACGGCTGCTTTACTCGGGGCTTTCAAGGCTCAGAAAGAACTTTCGGCTGCGGCAATAGGCGGCAAAGATTCAATGAGCGGCAGTTTTGAAAAGCTTGATGTTCCGCCTACACTTGTTTCGTTTGCGGTTACAACGGATGAAATAAATAATATAGTTTCTCCCGAATTTAAAAAGCCAGGGAATAAGGTTTATCTTGTTGCCCCGGAATATGATAAAAATGCGCTTCCGAAAACAGATTCTCTTCTTAAAGTTTTTGATAATGTTACAAAGCTTTTAAGAAGCGGAAAAGCAGTTTCCGCAGCAACATTAACTTACGGTGCGGTGGCAGAACAAATAATGAAAATGTCATTAGGAAACGGAATCGGCTTTAAATTTTCCGATGAGCTTTCGCTCCATGACATTTTTGCGTACAATTACGGATCATTTGTTCTTGAGGTGTGCGGTGAATCGGAAATCGGAGTGTGCATAGGCGAAACAACAGATGTTAAGGCTATTTCTTTTAAATCGGAGTCTGTGCCGCTTTGTGAGCTTTGTGATGATTATTCGGAAAAACTTGAAGGTGTTTATCCCACTAAGGCTGATACTCCAAACGGTAATATTACGGCTCTTTCTTATAAAAGCAATGTGACTGTAAAACCTAAAGAAGGGTTTGCAAAGCCTCATATGCTGATACCGGTTTTCCCGGGCACAAACTGTGAATACGACACCGCCAAGGCGGCTGAAAAGGCAGGCATTGATGCGGAAATATTTGTGATAAAAAATCTTAGTGCAAGAGCTATCTCGGAATCTGTTGCCGCTTTTTCCGAAAAAATCAGAAAATCGCAGATTGTTTTCATACCCGGCGGTTTTTCCGGCGGTGACGAGCCTGACGGTTCAGGAAAATTTATAACGGCATTTTTCAGAAATGAGGAAATAAAAAACGGCGTTCATAATCTTCTGAAAGAACGTGACGGACTTATGTGCGGAATATGCAACGGTTTTCAGGCACTTATAAAACTCGGTCTCGTGCCTTTTGGTGAAATAATTGACACCGACAGCTCTTGCCCTACACTTACATTTAATACTATAGCGCGGCATCAGTCAAAAATTGTCAGAACACGCGTATGTTCGGACAAATCGCCATGGCTCTCCAAAGTCAATGTTGGCGATGTATTCAATGTTCCTATTTCGCACGGCGAGGGAAGATTTATAGCAAACGAAGATGTGCTCGGCAAGCTTATTGAAAATGGACAAGTTGCAACGCAGTATGTTGATTTAAACGGCTGTCCCACATATGATATAGAATTTAATATCAACGGTTCCGTTTGCGCAATAGAGGGAATCACATCGCCTGACGGACGTGTTCTCGGAAAAATGGGACATTCCGAGAGAATAGGCTCCGGACTTTACAAAAATGTTCCCGGAGAATATGACATTAAACTTTTTGAAGGCGCTGCGGAATATTTTAAAATATAAATTGTGAAACGGGGTCATGATATGAGAAGCGATATTGAAATTGCAAAAGCCTGCAAAATGAAACCGATAACCGAGATTGCCGAGAAACTCGGAATTTCGTCTGAAGATATTGAACTGTACGGAAAATATAAAGCAAAAGTAAATTTTAAAGACAACGGCAAAAAACACGGAAAACTGATTTTGGTTACAGCCATTACTCCGACTCCCGCAGGCGAAGGAAAAACAACCGCAAGCATAGGCCTTGCCGATTCTCTCTGTGCAATAGGCAAAAAAACCGTTGCGGCTTTGAGGGAACCTTCGTTGGGCCCTGTTTTCGGACTTAAAGGAGGTGCAGCCGGCGGAGGGTATTCGCAGGTTGTCCCGATGGAAGATATTAATCTGCATTTTACAGGTGATTTTCATGCAATAAGTTCGGCTCATAATTTGCTTGCGGCAATGACTGATAATCATATTTATCAGGGCAATGAACTTGGAATTGACCCAAAATCCGTAACATGGAAGAGGGTAGTGGATCAGAATGACCGTCAGCTGCGCTCCATAGTAGACGGACTTGGAGGCAAAACGGGAGGCGTTCCGCGTGAAGACGGATATGATATAACGGCTGCTTCCGAAGTGATGGCGATTTTATGTCTTGCATCCTCTCTTTCGGATTTGAAAAAAAGGCTTGGGGATATAATTGTCGGATATACTTTTGATAAAAGACCCATTAAAGCTTCGGATCTTCATGCAAACGGAGCTATGGCAGCGCTAATGAAAGCCGCAATAAAACCCAATATCGTTCAGACACTTGAAGGAAACCCGGCATTTGTGCACGGAGGCCCGTTTGCCAACATAGCGCACGGGTGCAATTCTGTTATTGCAACAAAGGCCGCGCTTCAATACGGCGATTATGTTGTGACTGAGGCAGGATTCGGCGCAGATCTCGGAGCTGAAAAGTTTTTTGATATAAAATGCCGTAATGTAGGAATTAGACCCGACGGTGTTGTGCTTGTTGCAACCATTCGCGCGTTAAAGATGCACGGCGGTGTTCAAAAAAGTGAGCTTGCAACCGAAAATATCGGCGCTCTTTCCAAGGGTATACCGAATCTTTTAAGGCATGCTTCAAATATTACGGAAGTATACGGACTGCCGGTATTGGTGGCAATAAACCGTTTCCCGAGTGATACCGAACGTGAGATTGAATTTTTGAAAAATGCATGTACGGAAAAAGGACTTGACTCTGTTCTTTCCGAAACTTGGGCAAAGGGATCCGAGGGCGGAAAAGAATTTGCCGAAGCTGCCGTAAAGCTTTGCGAAAAGAAATCTGATTTTAGATTTTCGTATAATGACGATTTGGGCGTAAAAGAAAAAATTGAAGCTGTAATAAAAAAAGTTTACAGAGGAAGCGGAGCCGATTTTTCGCCCGCTGCCTTAAAAGAAATTGCGGCAATAGAGGAAAACGGTTTTGGGAATCTGCCTGTTTGCATAGCAAAGACACAGTACAGCTTTTCGGATAACCCGAAGCTTCTCGGTGCACCGGAAAATTTTAAAGTCTCGGTGCGCAGCGTAAAGGTATCTGCCGGTGCCGGATTTGCGGTTGTACTGACCGGTGCCGTTATGACTATGCCCGGACTTCCGAAAGTGCCTGCGGCAGAAAAAATCGACGTGGATGAAAACGGTGTTATAACCGGTCTTTTCTGAGGTGTAATGTGGAAAAAAGTATTTCTTACAAATATATATTGAATAAAGAACTAAGCAAAATAAAAGAGGCGGGAATAACACCCCGCCTTTTGCTGCATAGCTGCTGTGCGCCGTGCAGCAGCTATGTTTTGGAATATCTGACGGAGTATTTTGATATAACCGTTTATTATTACAATCCCAATATTTCTCCGATGGGTGAATATGAAAAGAGAATAGCCGAACAGAAACGGCTGATTTCGGAAATGAAATTTAAAAATTCTGTTTCATTTATTGAAGGAACTTATAATCACGATGAGTTTATTTCTTTAACGCGTGGACTTGAAAACCTTCCGGAAGGCGGAGAAAGATGTTCATTGTGCTATGAAATGCGGCTTGAAGCAGCAGCGCAAAAGGCGGCTGAAATTAATGCCGATTATTTTACGACAACGCTCTCCGTAAGTCCCTATAAAAATACGGCAAAACTTAACACAATAGGTTTAAAGCTTGCCATGGAATACGGTGTACCGTATATCGGTCAGGATGAGGCAGTAGACCTTGTTGTTGCGGCTATTAAGCGCAACAGGGTGCAATTATCCGTCCAGAGAAG
>USAP01000075.1 GCA_900552775.1 uncultured Eubacteriales bacterium
AAACTTTTTTGATTTTCTAAAACGTATTCACAATTTGTTCACACTAAATTAAAAAAATATTTAAGCGGAAACACTTGACTTTTTTGTGTTTTGGTGGTATCTTAATAATAGATTAGCACTCGGGCAGGCAGAGTGCTAACAAATACGATTTTCAAGCCGGGCAGTCGATACCGCGGCGGAACGGAGAATACAATGGAAATCAGTGAAAGAAAAAAACAAATATTACAGGCAATAGTTGACGATTACACCGAGACGGCAGAGCCGGTAGGCTCGCGTTCAATTGTAAAACGTCACAGCATATCTTTAAGCCCTGCCACAATACGAAACGAAATGGCGGATCTTGAGGACATGGGATTCCTTCAGAAGCCCCATACCTCTGCCGGAAGGATTCCTTCCGGGCTGGGATACAGGTACTACGTAAATTCGCTTATGAACAGGTGCAAGCTTTCGGGTGACGAGACGGAAAGAATGAGGCGCGCACTTGAAATCAGGCAAAATGAGCTTGATTCGCTCATTGCGGAAGCATCGGGCATTGTGTCGCGGCTTACGGCGTACACGGTTATTGCTTCATCTCCCCACGCAAAGCACCATGCGGTAAAAAACATAAAGCTGCTTCCGATGGGTGAAGGGAATCTGCTTCTTGCGCTTATGACAAATGCGGGACTTATGAAAAACATGGTGATAAAAACCGCCGGCGGCGTCAAAGCGGAGTTCGTGTTTGAATATTCAAAACTGCTTTCGGATATTTTTGTGGGCAACTCGCCGCATGACATAAGCGAAGAACAGTTTGCAAGGCTTTGCGAAGCCTCGCACGGACACGAGGAAATATATTCCGCCGTTATAGGAGCGCTTTTTGAATGGTTTGAAAAAAGCTCTGCGGCAAATGTTTTTGCGGGTGGTGTTGTAAATATATTTAATCACCCCGAGTACAAGGACATTGACAAAGCAAAAGAGTTTATAAGATTTCTCGATGACAGAAACAATATATCCGGAATGCTTGAAGGCGGCGGAGACGAAACCGACGGAGTGGATATTAAAATAGGCGATGAAAACGGGCGCGAGGAACTCAGCAGCATGAGCGTACTTACCGCAAAATACAATGCCGGGCGTGAGCTTTCGGGCAGAATCGGAATTATAGGTCCCATGCGTATGGACTATGCGAGAGTTGTTTCAACGCTTGAAGTCATCACAGACAGACTTAATACAATAATCGGGCATATATTTGATAATGATATGAAAGGATAAAGATTATGGACGAAGAAAAAAAAGAAGTAACGGCGGAAGAAACCGAGAATACCGAAAACACCGCTCCCGAGGCAGATGAGCTTGCGGAAGCCAGGAAGGCGGCGGACGAATACAAAGACAAGTTTTTAAGGGTTTCTGCCGAATACGATAATTTCAGAAAACGCACGCAGAAGGAAAAAGAGGCGCTTTTTGCAGACGGGAAAGCTTCGTGTGCAAAAGAATTTCTTCCTCTTGCGGACAATATGGAAAGAGCCGTTAGCGCAATGGCGGAAGAAGCTGACGCGGACGGCATCAAAAAAGGCCTTGAAATGATTTCAAAGCAGCTTGAAGATATTTTGAAGGCTTTGAGCATTGAGGCAATTCCGGCAGTGGGCGAGGAGTTTGACCCCGAGCTTCACAATGCCGTTATGCATATAGATGATGAAACAACCGATACAAATACCGTTGTCGAAGAATTCCAGAAAGGCTACAGAATGGACGGAAAGGTTTTAAGACACAGTATGGTAAAGGTTGCAAACTGATTTAATTTGAGAGTTATTTTAGAAAGGATGATAGATTATGAGTAAAATAATAGGTATTGACCTTGGTACAACAAATTCGTGTGTTGCCGTTATGGAAGGCGGCGAGCCTACGGTTATCGCTAACGCGGAGGGTGCAAGAACAACCCCGTCCGTTGTTGCGTTTACAAAAACGGGCGAGCGTCTTGTGGGTCAGGTTGCAAAGAGACAGGCAATCACAAACCCCGACAGAACCGTTATATCCATAAAAAGAGATATGGGCACGGACAAGAAAGTTCAGATAGATGACAAATCCTATACACCCCAGGAAATTTCGGCTATGATTCTTCAAAAGCTTAAATCCGACGCGGAAAGCTATTTGGGCGAACCTGTTACACAGGCCGTAATCACCGTTCCGGCATATTTTTCCGACGCGCAGCGCCAGGCTACGAAAGACGCCGGCAAAATTGCGGGTCTTGACGTTTTGAGAATTATAAACGAACCTACCGCAGCTTCTCTTGCATACGGTATGGATAAAGATTCGGATCAGAAAATCATGGTTTACGACCTGGGCGGCGGTACGTTCGATGTATCTATCCTCGAGATAGGTGACGGCGTATTTGAAGTTTTGGCTACAAGCGGCAACAACCGTCTCGGCGGCGATGATTTCGATGAGCGCATTATAAAATGGATTTGCGAAGAATTCAAGAAAGAAAGCGGAGTTGACCTTTCGGGCGACAAAATGGCTATGCAGAGACTTAAAGAGGCAGCCGAAAAAGCTAAAATAGAGCTTTCCGGCGTTACTTCTTCAAACATCAATCTGCCCTTTATCACAGCCGATGCAACAGGCCCCAAACACCTTGATTTAACTCTTACAAGAGCTAAATTCAACGAGCTTACGGCAGATCTTGTTGAAGCTACAATGGGTCCGGCAAGAAATGCGCTTAAAGACGCAGGCCTTGAACCTTCCGGCATTGACAAAGTTTTGATGGTCGGCGGTTCAAGCAGAATCCCGGCTGTATACGACGCTGTTTATAAACTGACGGGCAAAGAGCCTCATAAGGGTATAAACCCCGACGAGTGTGTTGCTGTCGGCGCAGCTATTCAGGCAGGCGTTCTTTCGGGTGATGTTGAAGATTTGGTACTTCTTGACGTTACACCGCTTTCACTCGGCATCGAGACAATGGGCGGAGTATTCACAAAGCTTATTGAGAGAAACACAACAATCCCCACAAAGAAGAGCCAGATATTCTCAACAGCTGCAGACGGACAGACAAGCGTTGAGGTTCACGTACTCCAGGGTGAACGCGAGATGGCGGCTTATAACAAGACTTTGGGCAGATTCTCGCTCACGGGTATTCCGGCTGCTCCGCGCGGAGTTCCGCAGATTGAAGTTACGTTTGATATAGACGCAAACGGTATTGTTCACGTTTCCGCAAAGGATATGGGCACAGGCAACGAACAGGATATCACAATCACGGCTTCCACAAACCTCTCCGATGATGAAATCGACAAGGCTGTAAAAGAAGCAGAACAGCATGCTGCAGAAGATAAGAAGAAAAAAGAAGAAGTTGATATCAGAAATAACGGCGATCAGCTTGTTTACCAGACTGAGAAAACAATGAAGGACTTGGGCGACAAGCTTACGGAAGAGGATAAAACGGCAATAAATCCGCTTCTTGAAAATCTGAAATCGGCTTTGAAAGGCACCGATACCGATGCAATTAAGGCTGCAAGCGAGGCTTTGAGCCAGAAATTCTATGAGATTTCCGCAAAGCTTTATCAGAATGCAAACCCGGGTGCACAGGGTGCGGACGGAACGCAGGGCGGAGCACAGCAGAATCCGGACGGAACCTATAATGCAGACTACAATGTAGTTGACGATGACAATAAATAATAGGCCTATAAAAGCCTGTGGGGGATGTTAAAAAACTCCGGAACGCAAACTTCAGTTTCTCGGCGTACCCCTGTGTACGCACAGCCTGCAGCAGGATTTATCTTGCTGCGGCTTGGTTTGCCGTTTCAAAGTTTTTTTCTTATCCCTCAAAAAGACGGGACTGTTTAAAAAGTCAATCAGATTTTTAAACAGCCCTTTTTTGGGAAGGATAAAGTATGGCGAAGAGAGATTATTATGAAGTCCTCGGCGTTTCCAAAACGGCGAGTGACGATGAAATAAAAAAAGCATACAGAAAGCTTGCAAAAAAATATCACCCCGATTTAAATAAAGACAACAAAGACGCTGAGGCTAAATTTAAGGAAGTCGGGGAAGCGTATGAGGTTTTGGGCAATAAAGAAAAACGTTCGAGATACGATAATTTCGGTCATGCCGGGGTTGATCCGTCCGCAGCAGGCGGCGGCTTCGGCGGCGCAGGATTTGACGGGTTTGATGTGGGAGATATTTTTGAAAGCTTTTTCGGCGGCGGCTTCGGCGGCGGAGGAAGACGTGCAAACGCACCGCAGAAAGGCGCAAATATCGGTCTGCGTGTTTCGGTGTCGTTTGAAGAAGCGGCATTCGGCACGAAAAAGTCCATAAATGTAACAAGATATGAGCAGTGCGATACATGCCACGGCAGCGGCGCCGAACCCGGAACTCAGCCGGAGACCTGCCCGACTTGCCACGGAACCGGTCAAGTGCGCATGAATATGGGTTTCATAACAACTCAGCGCACGTGCGACACGTGCCGCGGAACGGGTAAAATCGTTAAAAATCCGTGTCATACATGCCGCGGACAGGGTCAGGTAAGAAAATCACGCAAGATAGATGTTAATATTCCGGCAGGTGTTGATACGGGACTTCGTATATCCGTAAGAGGACAGGGTAATGCAGGCAAAAACGGCGGCGAGCCCGGCGATGTTATTTTAACCATTTCCGTAACTCCGCATCCGATTTTCAAAAGACAGGGTGACGATGTTTTGTGTGACGTTCCGATTACGTTTGCGGAAGCGGCTCTGGGTGCCGAAATCGAAGTGCCCACGCTTGACGGCAAGCGCAGCTACACAATACCCGAAGGTACGCAAAACGGCGATAAATTCTTCATACGCGATGAAGGTATGAACCGCCTGGGCGGCAGAGGACGCGGCAAAGAAGTGCTTAATATCAAAGTGGAGGTTCCGAAAAATCTGACGCCGAAGCAAAAAGAGCTTTTGCGCGCATTTGCCGAAGAACTCGGCGAGAAAAATCATAAGGAAAAGAAAAGCTTTATTGAAAAGCTCAAAAGCTATTTTAAAGAATAGATCCCCGATGTAAGCAAAGATGCGTCCTATGCGGAAGCAGTTACAGTTCTTTCCTCACTCAATGTTATGATTGGTGATGAAAAGGGCAATTTCAACCCGGACAAAATCTTGACAAGAGCAGAAGCTACAGCTCTTATCATGAGAGTCAAAGGCCTTGCGGAAGCAGCTGAAGGCGCTAAAGGCGCTACAGCATTTTCCGATGTTGCTGCTGATCACTGGGCATCCGGTTCAATCAACCTCGCTTATCAGAGCGGCGTTGTAAAAGGTATGGGAGACGGTACATTCGCTCCTGAGTCCGAAGTTCTTTACGAGCAGTTCGTTAAGATGCTCGTTGCAGCTCTCGGCTATGAGCCCCAGGTAGAAACACTCGGCGGCTATCCCACAGGATACCTTGTAGTAGCTTCTCAGAAGAATATTACAAAGGGTGCTACAGGTTCTGCAGGCACACCGGTTGCAAGAAGCGTTGCAGCTCGCCTTCTCTACAATGCACTTGATGTAAACATGATGAAGCAGACAAAATTCGTTAAAGGCGAAGAAGAGTATGCAGAAGCTGAAGATAAAGAAAACTACACGCTTCTCAACAAATGCCTCGGCTTTGACAAAATCGAAGGTAAAATTGATTCTGTAAACTTCGCAGCTACAACTGATGAAGACGCTCAGACAACAGTTACTTTCGCTGCCGGCTTCAAATACAACAAGCTCAGCAAAGATGATTCTGCTGATTATGAGAAGACATACAATGTAGGAAACACAGACGCAGCTAACTACGAGAAATTCTACGTAGTTGCATACGTTGGTGAGGACGATGCTACAGGCAAAGACACAATCTATGCTATTTCGCCCAAAGCAAGCAAAAACAACACTCTTGAGCTTGACTACGAAGATCTCGTAAGTCTTACAAAAGACGGTAGCTCCTACAAACTCAAATATGATGACAACGGCACTGACAAAACAGTTACGCTTGACGACGCTTCCTTCTATTACAACGGCGTGGAAGATGCTACAAAAGCAATATCCTTCCTCACTGCAGGCGACAGACCCGGTCATGTTACACTCGTAAGCAGCGAAGGCAACACAAAGACATTTGACAGTGCTTTCGTAATTGAGTACGGCGTAAGCTATGTTGTTAAGGAAATCGATTCCAAGTACAACAGAATCACCGACCTCGCTAACGAAATGACAGTAAGATTCAACAAAGATGATGTAACTTACAACTTCATCAAGAACGGTGAAAATGTAACATTTGCTGACATCGCTGTTGGCGACGTTATCACACTTGCTGACAGCTCCGACAAGAAAGTAGAAACAGTTTACATCGGCGGCGGCAAAGTTGAGGGTACTGTTACAGAAGAAAGACCTTCAAACAACGATAACTACTTCACAATCGATGGTAATGAATACAGAGTTGATAAAGCATCCGGCGAAGAAGTTTCCGTTAAGGATTCCGGCGTATTCTACTACAATATCGATAACAGAATAGTTTACAAAGATGCTACAGCAGGCAAAGTTGGCGATTACGCTTTCCTCTATACTTCAGATACAGATGTTACTCTTGGTAGCAAATCCATCGAGGTTCAGTATCTTAAAGCTGATGGCACATGGGAAGTTTCCAAGTTCGCTTCTAACGTAACATTGAAGTATGGCAGCAAGAACACTTCTTACAAGATCAATGACATTGTTAAAGGCGATAGAGATGTACAGGTAAATGATGCTGCTGAGAAAGTTAAATTCAGCGATTACTTCGATGCAAAAGGTGCGCTTAAAGCTCCTCAGCTCGTAGAGATTTCGAAGAATTCTTCCGGTCTCGTAAACGAGGTTGCATTTGCATCCACATCAAGCGCTGATGATAAGTACTTCTACGTTAAATCTGCTGACGGTGCTGATTACACAGCTTCCAGCCAGAAGATTGGCAAGTTCTATGTAAAGAATGACACACCTGTATTCGTAGTTGATGAAAAAGCAACTTCAAATGACAAGTATGTTATGATTACAACAGCTGCTAAAGCGCTTAAAGATACACAGTCGTATGCAACGGTTAGCGCTTATGATGTTGACAGCAACAACTATCCCTCTGCTCTCGTAATTTCCAAGGAAAATATCGGAGCTGAAGCTGATTCTCACATCTTCGTTGTATCTGCCGTATCGACAGGTAACAATGCTGACAACCAGAAGGTTGCTAGAATCAAGGGTTATACCGAAGGTCAGTTCGTAACATTCGAAACATCTGAAGACGGTGTTAAAATTGTTGACAGAGCTGACAAAGAACTGTTTGCAAGTGCAAGCTATGATACAGTAGCTTCTAACATCAATGCCGGCGACACTGTTCTCATGAGCCTTGACGCTGCAGGTGCTGTTGATAACATTAAGGTTCTCATGGCAGCTGACGATGCTAAAGACCTCAAGACATTTGATGCTTGGACAGAAGATACTGACGCTGAAGCTAACGCATTCGGTTTCGCTTACAAGACATCTTCCGGCAGCAAGATCAAACTTGCTTACAACGATGGTAAGGGCACATACGTAGCAGCTGATGACTTCATTAGACTTAGCGGAAAAGATTCCTACATCTACAAGGTAACATTCCGCGGTTCTAAGGATCCCATCATCAAAGTATCTGCTTTCTCTGAAATAGAGACAAACAACGTTGAAGAAAACGCAACAAGCAACTGGGTTTATGTTCGTGGATATGACGGTGCTACAATCGGTGCTGTAATCTATGAGAACACAAACGATGCTGACTTGACTGTTAAAGATGTTAAATAATCTTACTGTTAAGATTGATTAACAAGCAATTTTTAGGGTCGGTGCTTTGCACCGACCCTTTTGAAAACCGACGCGATGATAGGCACGCAACGCGATATTCGCCGCTTCACGGTAAAAAAT
>USAP01000076.1 GCA_900552775.1 uncultured Eubacteriales bacterium
ATGAGCTGACCTGCACCATTCTGGGTACCAAGGTGGACGACCACTATGTGGTCATCACCAACGCGGTACTGGCCAGCAATTACAAAGGATAAGAAAGCGGAAATATTTGCCCATACCGGTTTTACGACGCGTGTGGTTGCCGACAACGGGCTGTCGCTCGACATCTCGTGCTACAATTCGGATGCCACTAATGGTTTCACAGGCAACTGCATCCTGCTTAACCGCATGAACAGCATCACTCTAAAAGATGCCGGCAAATATATTAAGCTGAAACCTCAAGGCGAATGGATTGTCAACGGCGATCCTACTCCGTGCCGTGTAGAGGCGGTGTCGGACGAGCCTATCCAGTCGACGAAGACCGAGTATGTGCTTTATCTGCGAGGCGATGCCATCGATGCCTACAATCAGCATCCTTTGTCGGTTGGCGATGTGGTCAGAGTGGAGCAGACTGTAGCTGGGACGAAGTGGGGTACGGCGCCGAAGAACATTCTGAACGCATTTCACGGCTATCCGAGCCTTGTACACGACGGTGTGTTCCACGACGGCGAGTATAACAATTTTGAGAATGGCCGCGAATATGAGAAGTCGGCGCACGTGCTTGCCGGAATCTCAAAAGACAAGACCAAACTGTATATGTTGATTAATGAGATGTCGGTTCAGAGCTCTGCGATTGACTGTATTGAACTTTGCAGCTGGATGGTGAATCGCGGAGCTTGGGATATAGTGAACTTTGACAGCGGAGGCAGCGCAGCCATTGCTGTCGACGGCGAGATGCTCAATCTCCCTGGCCGCGGCTCTGTGCGTCCTGTTGAAGACGCGATGCTTGCCGTGTCGCTTGCCCCGGAGTCTAACAAAGTTGCTCGCATAGCGTTCAGCAAGTCGGCGATAAGCACGTCGGTGATTGCCATTGCTCCATTGCGCATGATGGCGTTCAATGAATATGACGAGGTGCTCGACAAGGATTTGAAGGGGTGCAGCTTCTCTTGTGAGCCTGCCGCTCTTGGAACTGTCGACGCCGAAGGGTATTTTCATTCAGGGGCAGAGGGAATGTCGGGCAAAATAATTGCCGAGAAAGACGGTTTGCGCGCGGAGATTCCTGTAACAACAATTGCGGTTGACAATGTGGTGCCTAAATATGAGAGTGTGATTGTCGATAAAAACCACACGCCGCTGATAGAACTTATTGGCAAAACAGCTGCTGCTGATTTCGCGCTCAGTCCGATAGCTTTCAGCTGGGAGGTGGAGAATCCCGACGTGTGCCGTGTTGAGGACGGTATGATTTATGCCGGACAAAATGGCACTACGGTTGTGACCGGACGGTTTGGCGATGTTGCGGTGAGTGTCAACGTGACGGTGGAGAACAGCGACAAGCCTGTGTTGGTGACTGATTTCACCAACGACAGCGATTTTGAACGCGCATTGTCGGGAGTGTCGAATCTCTCTGTATCAACGGCTGCTCTTCCTGAAGGTTGGAATTCGGGCGCGGCGTGGTCGTTTGACATCACCAACGGTCGCCTTGCAACAATCGACTTGACTTTCAACAAGACGCTGTTCGGATTGCCGGAGTCGTTGTCGTTCGATCTCGACGACAAGGATGGCGTTGTCAAGAAAGTGCATTTCTTCTATGTCGATGCATTGGGCAAGCAGGAGATGCGCAATGTGGATTTGGCGGATTTGAACACGACCTTTGCCGACGAGCCGATAGAATACTATCGCTATCCGTTGAAACTAACCACAATGCGGTTCACTCTCGACACCAAAAAACGTGGCGAGACGCGCACTATTGCTCTTCGCAACATGGCTACGCACTATTCGGCGGAAAGCGGTGTGGAAACGGTGGTTGCCGACAAGCCTTCCGCTCTTGGTATTGCCTTGCGTGGCGAAACTGTTGAGGTGCGCTACGACTCGCAATGCAGCGAGAAGGCACGGTTGTCGATGTTCTCGGCTGCGGGACAGATGATTGCTGCCCACGACGTGGCGTTGCAGGCGGGAACCAACACTCTTGACATCGATGCTAAGAGTGCAGGCACAGGAATTTATTTCGTAGTTCTGCAGTCGCCGTCGGTAAGGGCTGTTGGCAAGTGCGTGATACGATAAGGTGCGTTTGCATATATAGCAAAAGGCTCCATAGATAAAAGCAGTGCATACGGCTGCGGCGCCGTTTCATATATTGCCGTCAGTTTTAATTTTGACACAAGCCCGGCTTCATCAACCCGTAATTTGCCGTTTGATACTGTTTGCTCGAAAAAAAACGCATATCGGTATGAGAAACTATTTCGGGAAGCTGTTAACGAGTATGCCACGGGTTTGCCCGGTTCCCAAATGATATGCAATGGAATTTTATATCAGATAATTGGCCGGCTTTACAATGACCTTGTTTTTGATGAGATAAATTATAAAATGGCAAATAAAATTGAAATTGCTCTTGATTATTTAAACCGAAATTATAGCCGTTTCGATTTGAAAATCGGTAAGATTGCGGAAATGACAGGCATAAGCGAAAAGCATTTCAGACGTATTTTTTATGCTGTATATAAAAAGAAACCCCATGAATTTTTGAGAGACGTTCGCCTGAACAAGGCAGAACTATTACTTTTGAATACTTCAAAGCCTGTTTCGGATATAGCGTTTCAGTGCGGCTTTTCGGATGTGTATTCATTCAGCCACTGCTTCAAACAAAACTATGGGGTTTCACCGTCTAATTACAGAAAAGATCAGACTCATACGGAAAAATAAAATGTGTAAGTCTTTTAACTTACTAATCCTTAAAAAATGAAATCTTTTCAGTTAACTGTGCCGAATTTCGGCTTTCATGGCGGTTATAATAAAATCTACGAAAAAAATGCACATCAGAATTTATTGCAAACCTTTGCATCTTTACAATTATCAAAGTAAATTCTTTCACCGGCGTTATCTTCCCCGACAATTTTAATGCTGTCAAGCATAACTCCGTCAGCAGAGCTTATCTGAAAAGCCTTTTCATCGGCATTTTTACCCGGACGTAAAATAATATTACTCATAAAACAATCCTTTCCGCAAAAGCAATTTTGCCCGAAGCAAAAGCTACAAAGAGGCTGCAGCAAAATAATTTCATTTTGCCGCAGCCCCATCTTTCGTTAAATCTGAGAATAATCGGCAAAATCTCTCCATGTTTTGTTGATTCCTTTTATAACCTCTTCGCAAAACTCATCGATTTTATCCGTTCTTCCCTCAGCATAATCCAAAAGCCTCTCCGATACAAACTCAAATCTCATATTCATGCCGCCGAAACGGTGCTGAAACTTTTCAAATCCGAAAACCTTGTTTGTTTCAAGCCAAGCTTTTTTAAACTCGTTATAGAAATTTTGATAAAGCTTTGAAAGCTCAGGTATATCGGCAAGCGCAATGCGCGCAAGCTCCGTCTTGTCTCCCGTTTCGTAAGCCGGGCGAAGCTTACCCATTATATCGGCTTTTTTTAAAGCTGCGGAAAACAATGCGTTATAATATGCATAATACCTGCACTTTTTGTATTTGTTTACCGTCTCAAGAGACTTTTCGTAAATTTTTGAAACCGAAGCATAGTCTATATCGTGCCAAACGGTATCAAGGAGCAGATCTCCGTATATAACGCTTTTGCCCACTCTGTCGGCTCCGTCAAAGCCGCAGTGAAAAGCCGCTACTGCGTCCGTCAGCTCACGCGGCTCACCGCTTATGTATTCCGCCGCCCGAAAAATATCCTCCTCCGTGCATTTATCGCCCTTATAGCAATATTCCGAAAAAACAGCCAGAGACGATTCTGCCAGCTCCATCGGCGTTTCAGTACCGTCATTTCCCCACATTGTTGCAAGCACGGTTTTAACTCCGTGCTTTGCGGCGCACGAAAGAGCGGGCGCCATTGTATCAAGCGTATACTTGAAATTCGGCACATATCCGTCCCAAGTCCAGATGCCGCCCGCAAAGACAGTCTTGTTTTTAAAGCGCTCATGCTGAATGAATTTTTTATCATAATAATCGTATTCCTTATGATAATAATCCCAAAAGACAAGCGACACATTTTCAGGAGCATTGTCAATTGCATGCTGCGGTATGACATAATCGGGCTCGTAATAGTCCTGCGGCGAATCGGAGCTGAAATACATATCACTCCAAATCATGGGTTCAAAGCCGTATTTTGTTGCTATTTCCAAAACCCTTTTTAAATGCTCGTTGAAAATATCCATTTTATCACGTAATCCGTGCTTTGAAAGATATTTTCCGAGTCCGAGTCCGTCCGCCTCGTCCATGCCGAGGTGGATTCTGCGGCTTTTAAATACTTCGCTCATGGTTTTGATTTCACATTCTATAAACTTATAAACCTTTTCATCGCCGCACAACAAAACACTGCCGTTTTCCGCCGGCGCTTCGCCAAGGCGCAAAAATTTTGCAAGATGACCGAGCGTTTGTATACACGGAATCACTTCAACGCCCAAAGATGAAGCGTAACTGTCTATTCTGCGCAGCTCTTCCGCACTGTATCTTCCGCGCATATATCCGAAGGATTTATACTCGGGCATTTCGTACACATCTTCCGTATAAAGCATTATCATGTTAAGCCCGAGCTGCGCACATTTTTTCACAAAACGGCAAACGCTTTCCGCCGTCATAACGCCGCCGCGCGACACATCTATCATCGGTCCGCACAAATCAAAAACGGGAGTTTCACTGATTTCAAAGCTTTTTTCTCCGTTTTCGATTTTCTTGTTAAGCATAAATTCCGCACGCATTTTCTGCGCTTTGCTTCCATAACCTATTTCGGCGTTTTCGCCGTCATATTTTATATATACACCGTCAAAGTTTTTTTCAGTAATTTTCATTTTCCCTCCATAGCAAAATACTATTTTATCGGTTTTATATTATTAAGATCTTCAAACAGAAATGCTTTCATTGTCGCATTTTCCGGCACATCCTTGATGTTTACGGACGCAGAAATTTTTTGCTGCGACAAAGGCGAAAGCGCCGCTTTTGTAACGGCAACACTATTAAGCCTTTTCCCATCAGACGTGTATACAGCCAATATAAGCACGATTTCCCTTTCGTTTTCGGAATTTGTCACAAAAGCAGGGATGCTTACTCCGTTTTCGCCTTTCACAACCGTACCTGCATTTGTATATTCAAAATCACCGACGTAAAATCCGGGCATTTCACTTTCGTCAACTCTGTAAACCTTGTAATTGTCAACGGTCAGCACGCCGTTTCCGCCGTAGCTTCCGCTGCCTGTCGTGTAAAACTGCGTCCACGCAACGCC
Organism: uncultured Eubacteriales bacterium; assembly: GCA_900552775.1. GTDB lineage: Bacteria > Bacillota > Clostridia > UMGS1883 > UMGS1540 > CALCLY01. The sequence continues at coordinate 5,264 of USAP01000076.1, forward strand.
CCTCTGCGCTTTGGTATACACATCGTCGAGAATTTTGGTGTCATTGAGCCATACCGTCATACGTGCCGGCGACACCGAAAAGTCAAACAACACTTTAACCTTATAGGTTCCGTTTGCTTCTACGGTGCTCTTCAATGTCTGAGCCCCGTTTTCGTTTTTGTAGTTAAAGGCAAGGTTTGTAAAATTCTCCACTTCCGCGAGCGCTACTTCCTCCCATCCGCTGTTAATCCATCTCATTCTGAATCTGTTTGACGTGCTCTTCACAACAAACTCCTCGCAGAATTTGCCGTTAAGGTCAGCCGCGCTCGCTTCGGTATTGTTAAAGATTCTGATATACGGAATTTCAGACCAACCCGGTGATGTCAGCGAAAGAGTTCCGCTTTTTTCCTCCACCTTGCCTTTTGTGGCGTCATAAAAGATATTGGGGGCAATCACACCGTCCGAGAAAGAATCGGAATAAAGCATTTCACCTTCCCTCGGGTAACCGATGCCCGCCACATCGTGATATTTTCCGGGTATATTAAACGTAAATGTCTTCTCAAGCTTGTTTCCATTACTGTCGGAAACGCTGCCGCAAAGCGTAACTTCCGTATCTGTCAAAGGTCTTGTTATTCTTCCCTCAGAATCTATAAGCGTCGGCTCGCTGCTCCACTCTATATCTGCACCGCTTGCCGCCTTCGTGAGAAGATTCAAGTCATCGCAAAGAAATTCCGTTCCGTTTTCTTCCCGAATTTTCGGGGCCGCAAGAATACTGCTTTCAGAAAGCGCAAGTGCGTCAGTAAAGAGCGAGCTTTCCTCAGCTTTATAAATTTTAACATTGTCAAGCGCCACGCTTCCGGTGCCGTTCATTGATGAGTTTGTCAGAGTAAATATTCTGAACATTCCTATATTTCCTACGTTTGAACGGAATTTAACATTTGTCAGAATAAGCTCGTTATTTATCCAGAGCGAAAATCTTTTCGCGGTTGTGTCAAAGAAAAACGTGCACTTCATTTTATTGTCCTGAAAATTTCCAATATTATGCGATGTGGATTTTGAAGCATTTTCGTCTGTATAATCCACGCTGAATGTTCCCGCACTTCTGTCCCATACACAAAATGTCGCATATCCGTTCCAGTTTTTTTCAATGAAAGCATATCTTAAATAACGAGATGTAGTGTTTACGGTAAAGTCAATTACGAATTTGCCTGAAATCGCCGTTTTTGAAGCGTCTTTTGAAATTTCAAAACCCGGTTCCTTTCCCGAATATGACCAGTCGCTTCTTGTAAGCATCGCCTTTCCGTTTTTTACCTCGTACGTATCTTTTTCGGGGTCGCACGGAAGTGTGGTGACATTTGCCGGAAGCTCCGTTCCCGAAAAAGTCTCATCAACATAGCTTTCCGTCATATTCGGAAGCGCATAAACATTGTTTTGCGCAGCGGGAACATTAAAGTTAAAGCTTTTTGTTTCGTTCTCTCCGACGCTCGCCGTAAGCGTAACGTCTTTGTCTTCCTCACCGCGTGAAACTACGCCGTTTTCCGAAATCACGGAAGGGTCGCTCGATGTCCATGTCACGCTTTCGCCCCCGATTTTCTTGTACAAATCAAGGTCAAGGTTATCAATGAGCCGGCCGTCATCCCGAAGCGGAACCGAAAGAATATCCTCCTTTGTAAGCGTCGCAAGCCCATTCTCTTCTCCTTCCGCAAACGCCGGCACACAAGATGCAAGCATTACCAAAGCCAACAAAAGTACTGTGATTTTCTTTTTCATAATGATAAAACCTCCTAAAATTTTAATTTTCGGTATTGCCATTTAAAAACCTGTAAAACACTGTTGCAGCCTCTGCCCTCGTAGCTCCGTTTTTCGGCATAAATTCGCCCTTTTCGTTTCCGAGCATCAGAGCGCGGTTTGTAACATCATAAACGAATGGTTTTGCCCAGCCGCTTATTAAACTTTCATCGCTGTACTCTATATTTTTTTCTTCTCCCTTTTGCAGTTTCATATAATCCGCCGTGCCGCTTATAATCTTTGCAAATTCTTCGCGCGTTATGCCGTCATTTGGTCTGAAAATGCTATCCTTCGCTATAAGACCCGCAGAAAGCATAGCCTGAACGTTTTTTGCAAACCAGTCATTTTCCGACACATCGCTAAAACCGCCCTTATAATTTTCTTCTCTTATTCCGGCAGTTTTTGCGGCTATTGTGATAACTTCCGCACGCGTTATGGCTCTGTCGGGTTCAAACAAACCGTCTCCGACGCCGTTTATGATTCCGCGTTTTGCCATGCTTTCAATATACTTTTCCGCCCAATGGTCTTTAATATCTTTAAAAGCCGTATCGGGCGTTTGCGTCGGCTGCGGAGATACTGTGGGCTGAGGCTCATTTCCGCCGCTTCCGCTGCCT
>USAP01000077.1 GCA_900552775.1 uncultured Eubacteriales bacterium
AGGTCCACCTCCAAACAGAGATTATGCTTAAGAAGTTTACTGCTCTGCCGGTTATAAAATCCGTAAACTTCAAAACAAACATAAATCGAAGAATTTTACAAAGCTTTTCACATTAATAATTTCCGTTCCAGCCGATTGATACAGCTTCTTTGCGGTTTAATACAAAAATCTCCTGTGCAGTCTGATACTCAATATAAGCTACAACCGACTGTCTTTCGTCACCCGGATGTATGCTTGATACAGATCCGATTTTAAGCGTATCGGTGCTTTCATCATATACATATACACGGCACCAGCTTTCAAGCGGTACAATCTTTTTCATAAGTCTGTCACCGTCAAGTGTTACCCTGATCTGTGAATTATTAAGACTTTCAACACCGCAATGCAGCGCAACATGCTTTAAATCCCAATAACAAAAATACAGTTTTGCATAAGACGAAGCATTAAGTCCCATATAGCAATCGCAGAAGTTGTTTGCATCCATCTGGTAACCTCCTCTGCCGTCTTCGGGCTTTGAAGTGAATGTCTTCCATATTTTGCAAATACCTTTTTGGTTTTTCAAAATTCTTATTACATCTCCGCGAACAAGTTTTAAATCATCGGAATTTATATCCATTTTATTTGTGTCTATTTCGTAATCTACATATTCTCCCTTATAATATCCATAAAGCTTAACGGTCATTTCACCGTTTTTGTTGACAGCGTTTGTAACCTTGTCAACGCAAAAGAAGAAATTATCAGGGGGATCGTTTACCGAACCGCCTTCTGTTGTAACAATCGCCGGCATATGGTCTTTATCCATATCATAAGCCATAATGTTGGTTATCTTTTCCGAATCTCCCCACTGAGTATTCGGTGAAAAAATTCTTATTTCATCTTCGCGGTCTCTCATCGTCTCGCCGCCTTCCAGCTTTGGAAGCAAAATTCCCACCGCTTTTTTCATGGAAATATAGTTACTGAGGATTCCTCCGTTATCCTGTTCATAAACAAGATAACTGTGATCCACATGTCCGGAATTCTCACGCGGATAATCAAAATCAAGCGTTAAATCTTCTTTGTCTTCCTTAAACGGTTCGCTTGTATTCTTTTTAGGCGTGCAGATTTCCGATATTAAATCATTTTTATCAAGTTCATATTTAATCACCTGATTTGAAATCACCCCGCCGGGCGAAAGAATTTCTGCGATTTTTTTACCCGTTAAAGTCTCGCCCGAAGCCGTAACTCTTTCCCCGTTAAGTTTTATATTGCCTGCACTGTTATAATTAACTATTTCGCCAAGCGCCACATCAAGCAGTCTGAATGTTGCCCCGTCCTTGCTCGAAATTCCCTTTTTAATCGGACTTGCATCAATAAGATAGGCATAGTTTTTTAAGCCCTCTATTACGCTTGCTCCTGCGATTTTTCCGTTATCGCCCAAAAAGAAAGTATAAACATTTCCGATTTCAATTTCATTTTTTAAACTTTCGGCGCAAAAAGGGTCTGTTTCGTATTCTTTTCCGCCGACAAGTATTTTACTGCCGTTTGTCTCCGAAACTTTGCCTTTCATCTTTTTATCCGACACCCAAACTTTAATAAGTTTTCCGTCCGTACTTTCAATTACCTTTAAAACATTGTTTTTTGATATTGAAGAAAAATCGGTTGCTTCACCGTTTTTGTAAATACAAACTTTAGTGTCATTATTTTCCGACAGGTCAAGCGAGCTTCCGGTGTGTTTATCCGTTACAATTTTAACGTCTGCATAAATGCTGTCGGCAAAATAAATTTTCGGCACCGATGCAAAAATAACGTCAATTTTTCCGTCCCCGTCTCCATCTGCAAGTCTTAATTCACCGTTGGGGATTAAGATGTCTGCGCGTGAGAATTTTCTTCCGGCGTTGATTCCGTTAAATATATAAACTGCATCTGCCAGAACGGAAAGTGATTTTTTTGTGCCGTTTTCGTCAAAATACACTATGCGGTTTTCATTTGTATCTTCCGAAACTTCGCTGCAATCCAAATTTATTTCTTTGACATTTGAATTTACGGAAAAAGTTACGATTTCTCTGTCCGCGCTGTCACTTTCTTTATAATATACCGAAACCTTATAACCCAAGCAGTCATTTATTGCGCTTTCACTGCTCTTATAAAGTTCATCGTTTATTTTAACAAAACCGTCGTTTACACCGCTTTGCACCGAAAGCGATGTCACGTCATTTGCCTTTACAATGCCTGTTTCGGTATCAATGTGTAAATATTTCCGAAGCAGTGTTTCCTCGTAATTTTTTTCATAACTACCGTTAGGATATGAGCAAAACTCCATAGTGTTTGCGTGCGCCGCATTATAAAGCATTTTTGCCGCCTCAGTCCAGCTTATTTTTTCTCTGCTCTGGTTTACCCCTTTTAAAATTCCCGCTTCGGCAGCGGAAGTCAAATACCCGACAGGATAACCTCCGTTATACTCCGCATAAGTTTTGTAACCCAGTATACAGCAAAGAATTTTTGCCGCCTGATTAAGCTTTATTGCGGAATCGGGTTCAAAAGTTTTTTCAGTAACACCTGATACCAAGCCGGCATTATAAGCAAAATTAATTTCCTTGCAATACTTACTTTCTGCCGATACATCTTCAAACACATTCTCCGCCGGCAAATCCGCCGCTCCCATCAGCTTCACCGCCGCGCTTATAAATGCTCCTCTTGTGACTTCCGAGTTCATATCCATTGATGCGTCAAGTATTCCTATGTCGTAAAGGACTTTTATCTCATCGGAATAAATATTTGCATCACCGTTTGCCGACACCGCGGCAAATGATACAAATGTCAGCGTTACTATTAAAAAAACGGAAAATAATCTTTTAAACATCATTCACTTACCTCCACTTTTAAATTGTCAAGCAGGAAGCTCACGTCTTTTGCATCCATAAAATTTCTGAAATCAATTTTGTCTATTGACACAGCCGGTTCTTTTTCGCCTTTTCCGAAGTAATCCGTATTTTTTGCAACAAGTACATCGTCTACATATATTTCAATTCTCGGATTACCGGAATTCGGCACATAAACAAATTTTAAATTGTACCAAATGCCTGGCTCTGCTTCGGCAAATTCTTTGCCGAGTCCCACTCCGTTCGTACGTTGACTTAATGTCATGGTGCCGCTTTCATTACCGCAAATACACCACTGTATGCCGCTTGAACCGATGGAGTTATAATAAAGCGGTCCCGGAGTTGCCTTTTTATTCATAAAGTCAAAAGAAACCGTTACCTTTTTCGGCTTTTCTCCCGTATTTACAGGGATAATAAGGCTTGCATCTCCTTTTTGCTTTGTTATCTCAAAAACATGATTTTCGTTTTCTTCCGAAACTGCGACATAACTTGTAGATGACGCATCTCTTTGCCAGTCGTAAGGATATTTTTTAATTTCATAATCTTCAAAATCCATGTTGATTCCAATCGGTTTTTGCTTTTTTACGATTTTTGGTGCATCACTTATTTTTTCATATAAATAATCTCTGTATTTGCTCCAAACCTTAGGTCTGTCATTTATTCCGGCAAGTTTATAAAGATCCGCCCTTAAAAATGCGGTACACAGGTCCGTTCCGTTTAAATCTCCTTCCGGCAAGCCGTACGAAACCCACGCAAGCTGCGATGTCGGTGAACTGTTTTCCACCCCCCACGAATATCCTCCGTCAGACTTTTTAAAAGGCTTAATCGCCTCCGTACACACTTTTATAAGCTTCGGAACTGCCTCATCAAGCGCCTTTTTTGTCTCTTCTGAAATTTTACCCTTATTTTGATTTATTGCAGAATTAATAGAAGTTACCGCATTCCACGGAGTAGCGGCAGTTTGCGCAACATCATGTTCCATAACATAAATTATGCTTTGAACAATTTTATCCACCATAGGAAGAGGACAATCCTCTGAAAAAATGCTGGAAATTTTCATAACGGCATTAACATTGTCATACGAAAGACCTTCTCCCCAAAGACCGGTTTCCTGATTTTGACGTTCCATTACAAACTTTTGAAGAAGCGGTCTGAATCCTGACGCTGTAATCATAGACATGGAAGCTGCCATTGTATTACCCGCAATGTATGGATTAGTGTCCCACGGTTCGGCTTCAACCCATTCCATAAAAGCCTCTTCGCCTTTAAACTGTGCGGGCAAAGAATCAACCGCTTCATTAGAGTTTTCTTCTTCGCTGTTTTGCGTTTTCTTAATTCTTTCCTCAGGCGTTAAGTAAAGAGGCTTTCCTCCGAATCTTGCTATAATACTCGTTCCCCACCAAAGATCTCTGCTCTGTCTGCTGGATGTTATTCCTCTACCCCATTGAGGGTGGTAAAAATAGCCGTCTTCCTCACTTTGAAGAGACTGCGCCCAGTGCAAAGTCCTTTCCTGTACATCAGCAGGATAAATGTTTTTGCTCGGAGGATCTGCGTCAAAAAGTCCGGTTTCATCAAAAATATGAAAAGCTTGCTTTGTGCTCTCAACATCGGGCAGAAATTCAAGATTATCACGCGCACTCACAGAATAATAATATCCGCCCGTTTCTGGGTCAAAAAGGCTTATTATGTAGTCAAGCAGCTCTTTTGTAAACACATTTTCATCAAATTCATGAAGAGCTTTTAAGATTTCGGAACTTACGCTTTTTGTATTTATGCTTACTTGTCTTTTTTCAGCATCCCAGTTTACATCGGCTCCCAGCGACTCGGCAATAAATCTCAGCGGAACAAGTGTTCGTGATTTTGCTATAACCGGCGGACAATCAATGGCACATTCGACACCGTTTATATTTGCTGTGGTTTTGCCGATGAAAAGTACCGCCGTTGTTTCGTTGCATGCTATCGAAACACAGGAAGTTTCCACATTCCATGTCACAGTGGCGCCAAGTTTTTCAAAAACCCCTCTGACAGGCACTAAAACTCTTCCGTTTTCTATAATTGGATTTACATCAAACGAAATCGTCTCGCCGTTTACACTAACTGTCAAAGGCAAAACATTGGCGTATACAGGCAATGCCAGCACTAACGCCGTCATGACTGTTGCTATGATTTTTTTAAACATTATTATCCTCTCCCTCAAGTAATTTTTTAAGTTCACCGAAAGGTTCGGCATTCGCAGTCCTCTTTCCGAATATACTTTTCGCAGCAGTTTTAATCCACTGAGCCGAAACGCCGTATGTGCAGATATAGTTTTTGGCAAACCGAATTTTTTCTATATCAAACGGCGAATTCATCGCCACAACAACCAGTGTCTTTCCTGTTTCAAAAAGCTTTTTTGCCAATACACCCTGATTTTCATACAATATTGCATCACACGAACCGAAAACAATTATATCCGCATCTTTGCTCATTTGTAATGCTTTTTCTATATCTGCATCATCTGGATTCAATTTTGTGATAAGTGTCGTTACATTTTCGCAATAATCCGACAGAGCTTTCGGCAGCATGTCAACAGACTGTTCGTCATCCATAGCCGATGCGATTTTTTGAGGTTCGACCGTTATTGCCAGAATTTTTTCATCCGGTCTGATCGGGAGATTTTTTCCGCGGATTACGGAAACACTTTTCTCCGACAAATCGCAAAGCAATTTACGGTGTTTTTCGCATCCAACCGTTTCCAAAGCTTTTTTTCCGTCAGCATACGGATTTTCAAAAAGATTTGCTTTTTCTTTTAATTTAAAAATTCGTTTTACAGACTCATTTATTCTTTCTTCGCTTATCTCACCGTTTTCTGCCGCACTTAAGAGCGCGTTATATCCTTCATAAAAATGATCTTTATCTCCTCTCAGCAAAACAAGATCACAACCTGCATGAATTGCCATAACCGTTGCTTTCCCGGTTCCGTAATTATCCTGTATCGCCCTCATTCTCATAGCATCGGTCATAACCACACCGTCAAATCCGAGCTTCTTTCTCAAGAGTCCGCTCACAACCTTTTCGGAAAGTGTTGCAGGTGCACTGCTGTCTATTGCCTCAACGATTACATGTCCTATCATAATCGCCTCAAGCCCTTCATTTATAAGCCTTTTAAACGGAACCAGATCCTCTTTTTCAAGTTCGTCAAGATTTTTTTCATGAGCATCAGTTGCGATTGACCCATAACCCGGAAAATGCTTTGCAATTGAAATAAGCCCTCCGTCATTATATCCTTTATGCATGCAAGACGCCAGCGCCGCAACTTTATCGGGTACCATTCCGAATGAAGCGGATTTAATCGTTTTTCTCCCTTCGTATTTTAAAACGTCCAAAATCGGTGACTGAACGGTATTTATCCCCATAGATTTAAATTCTTCAGCCATAGACTTTGCAATATCATAGGAAAGTTTCAAATCGTCCGCAATGCCAAATGCCATATGTCCGCTGAAAACCATTGCCCCGGCTCTGTCTATATCGCACCTTGTACTGCCTTCCTGGTCAACCGTGATAAGCAGCGGATTTTTATGTCTGCGGTTCATTGCAAGTTTCTGAAGCGAATTTATAAAATCCGCAGTTTCATCCGGAGTAAAATATTTATTGGGCTTTCCTACAACACGGCTTGAATTATCATATTCCGCATCGGGACAATAACGCAGAGCTCCGATATTCAACTCCTCAATCATAATTTTTAAATCATCGGATATTTTATCGGACTGCAAAATCGGCACGCATAATTGTCCGATTTTCTCTCTCAAAGTCAATTTCTTAATTATTTCGTCAGTCATAATTCATTCCCTTCCCGTTACTAACGCGCGTTCGAAATAGCCGATATAACAAGTTGCAGTTAAAAAACCGCAACTTGAGTACTTACTGTTATTCGAAAACAATCGCTTTATTGTACAATCTAAATTTAATTATTTAAACAGTGGTTTTTCTGTATACCGGCTTAGCTTCAAAGATGTCTTCCGTGCACTCTTGCCCATTTTTGTTTATTATTTCAATTGCCCTTGAAACCGCCTTACCTGCCATTTCGATAATCGGCAATTTACAAGTTGTCAGAGGCGGCAGCGTATATCTTGCAAACGGAGTATCGTCAAATCCTATTATTGCTATATCCCGCGGAATTTCCAACCCGAAACTGCTTATTCTTTCCATAACCGCGATTGCAACATCATCGTTAATACACGCAAAAACCTCAGGAAGTCTTTTATTTTCCAGCAATGTATTAATCTTCTCCGCGGCAATCCTCGGCGACATTTTGCAGTCTATCATAAATTTATCTTCTGCTTCAAGAGAATTTTCCTTCATTGCATCCATAAAACCTCTGTACTTCTCATCACAGATATATCTCCCGACATCTGCATAAATCATTCCTATTTTTCTGTACCCTCTGTCTATAAGAAACTGTGTATTTTTTTTATATGCTGTATAAGAATTGAACGAAACGCAAGCCATCTGTTTTCTCAGAAGCTTCTTCTCTTCAAATTCTTTTTTCTCATGGCTGATAAAAACCATAGGGTAAGGCAACGATGCGATACTGAGCATATCGTCACTTACACTCACCAATATTGCCGCATCGATTCTTTTTTCTTCAAAAGCACTTTTTACAATATCATATCCGTCATCTTTGCTTATCTTGTTCACCGTAACATAATAGCCGCTGCTGTTTGCCCGGTCTATAACGGCATTTAAAAGCGGAGAGTAATAATTGTTGGAGGAACGTACATTAGTCGAAGAGATGTACAGTAAT
>USAP01000078.1 GCA_900552775.1 uncultured Eubacteriales bacterium
ATTTACGAAGTATAAACTTAAAGAACGGCTTTCAAAACCAATACTTCCTTATCGGGTTGTGGCTTTTTAAACAGCCCCCCTCTTTTACCACAAGTATTTTTCCAACTCAACCGTATAATTTTCGTCCACGAATACACCTTCGGCATTAAGAAGTGCCTTTTGAGCATCTTTACCGCCAAAAGCAAAATCAGGAGCCAAACCCCCGAAACGGTTAACCACTCTGTGGCACGGTATCACACCCGGCAGCGGATTTTTATGCAGCGCCCCTCCTACAATTCTTGAAGCGCGGGGACTTGCGCACATGCGTGCTATCTGCCCGTATGTTGCAACTTTGCCCCGCGGTATTTCCGAGACTGCTTTATAAACCTTTTCGTAAAAATTCATAATATCAACCCATTTTGCTCAAATCCTGAACAGTGTATCCGTCCGGAACATCGAAAAAGCCGCTCGGTACCGTATGAGACAACACAAGAATCTGAGTTGTGGTCTCTGCCCCGTCCGTTCCTATCTGCTTTACGTATCGTATGGTCTGAGAGTCGTAATAATATTTAACCGTGTTTCCGTCCACATCTTTAAATTCCTCGCAAGTGAGCTTTTCGCCGTTTATTTCTTCTTCCGAGGTACCTATAAATTTATCCGTTGCCGCCGAAGCCGCTTTTGCAACAATAAAATTTGTAAAGCCTTCTTTCATAGAATCCGCAACGGGCGATGTGAGCACGGTTTTCTGCTCGGGGAAAACGTAATAAAGCATATCTCCGTCTATTATTTTTGTACCTTCCGATTCTCTCACCGCAACCTTGCTTCCTTCTGCCGCAACTTCGGAAACCACGGTACCCTCGGCTGTTGTTACATTTCTTTTAATATAATACGTTCCGCTCTCAATAAACTTTGAAATAAACGAAGTTGTGTAATCTCCGGGTTTTTCATTGCTTGTAACAATCGCTTCGTCAACCTTGGGCTCAACTGCCGTTTTAGCTTGCTCAGCCGCCGCGGAATTATCTGTATTCTGTGCCATATCTCCACCGGCAGTCTCGGTGCTCGTTTCTGTATTCGCAGCGTCGTTTGCCTTTTTCTTTCCGCAGCCGGAAAGCACCAGCATAGCCGCAAGCATAACAACAAGTATTTTTTTCATGTTTATTCCCTCCGATTTCAGTTTGTTTTTATATTTATTATAACATGTCAATATCAAAATGGCAAGACTTTAATTAAATCCGCATCAAAGCCGCGTATAGATGTTTTCACCCAAGCAGCGCACTTTTCCTTTTATTTGCATCATCGTCAAAATTGCACCGAGCCTCGACGCGTCAATTCCGGTTTTTACGGCAATCTCATCAATTCTCAGCGGCTCCGAAAGCAGTGCGGAGAGTATTTTTTTCTCTTCCGAAGACGCGTCCGCATCAAATAATTCCGCAGCCGCAATGACATTGTTTTCTCCATTTTCGTAAGTATCACTGTCTTCCTCCGTGTTTTCTTCAGCGGCAAAAAGTTCGGGGTATCTCGTCATATACTCGCTTAAAATTGTTTCCGCATCAAGAAGCGGAATTGCCCCGTCTCTGATAAGCTCGTTGGCGCCTGCCGAATTTCTGCTTGTGATATTGCCCGGCAGCGCGAAAACATCTCTGTTTTGCTCATATGCATGCCTTGCGGTTAAAAGCGCTCCGCTTTTTATTATATCTTCTCTCAGCGGATGATTGCCGCTCGGATAATCAACATTAAGTCCGCACGCCGCAACGCCTACTGTTTTTCCTCCGGCCCTCAAAGCTCCCATGTGCGCCGCACTGTCTACTCCGAGTGCACATCCGCTTACAATTGTCATGCCGCATTCCGCAAGCTGGGTTGATACCGCCGCAGCGCTTGTTATGCCGTAATCACTGGCTTTTCTTGATCCGACAATGCAAAACATCAATCTGCTTTTAAGCATAGCCGTATTTCCGAATGCATACAAAATCACGGGCGGATCGGGTATATTCAAAAGTTCCGGAGGATAGTGAGAATCCCCTATCTTGATAAGCTTTATCCCGAGACTTTGCGCAGCGGCCAATTCTTTTTCGGCGCGCTGCAAATCCTTCTTTTCAAGTTCCTTTATGTTCCCGTCCGTCAGAAAATCACAAACCATGTATTCCGACTTTTCGGCTTTGTATACATTCTCAGCACTTCCGAAATGCTCCAAAAGTTCACATTTTTTTGATGTCAAAATATCTTCAATAAAATTCAGCCACAAATAATAAACCGTTTCATTCATAGAAAAAACCTTCTTTTGCATATATAGGTTCCATACTTTCATTCCACACAAACACTTTCCAGCTTTTTGCACCGCTTGACGGCAATTCAAATATGCTGCTTTCAAAGTTATCTGCATGAACACCGCACAAAACACCGTTTTCGTCAAATAGTGCGGCAAAAACTTTTCCTTTTTCCGCGCGGTTCGTTTCAACAATAACGCTCAGCGTTTCATCTGATTGAACGGGGCATATAAACAAATCGTCAGTCATCATGGCATTTACAAGTGTTTTTACCGCCGACTGCATTTTTTCTGTTCCTTTTCCCGCAAAGACAAATCCGCCGTCCTCTGTATATCCCATACAAACCTTGTTTCCGCCGTATACGGCTTTTATATTTTTCCATGATGAAACATCTATATCTTCCGAACTGCTTATACATGTTCCATCACTTCTGAGCCCGACCGTATACCCGTATCCTGCAGCAGCCGAAACAATGTCTGTCCAGCCATCATAATTCCCGGAATTTTTTCCCGCACAAACCACGCTTCCGTCATTTTTTATTCCGACGATGTGATTGTATCCGCCGCAAAGCTTTTTTATATCTGTCCATTCCGACACCGGCTTATAAAGCTTACATGTATCATTAAACTGATTTTTAACATATACTTTTGCCGAGCCATCGGGGAAAAGCGCCGCAGTATATAAATATCCGCACGCAAAATCCCGCGCGCCGTAAGATTTTACAACACTTCCGCTGTTCTTCTCCGAAAGCGAAAAGGGAACATACGTCGTTGATGAGGCAAGCCTTACAAGTCCATCCCATCTTATCCCTCCGACAAACGGCTTTGTTCCTTCAACAACCCCGGACAGTGTTTTCATAATTCCGTCCCACGACTCAGCCGTTTCGGACAGCAGCGTACTATTTGTATGTACTTTTCCGCCATCGTCCGCTGCCGACAAAATGTCGTATTGCAGATTTACGGATAAACCAAACGTTTCACCAAAACCCTCCGCTTCCGACACGGCATCCGAAAACCTCATAACGCGCCCCGAAGGCAGACGCAGATATACAGCGTCTTTTCCCGATGCAATATCCGGAAAAGCGCATTCTTTCTCTATCGGGCGGCGCAGAAGGTTCCATCCGTTTATTTCTTCTTTAAGGTCATCCGTTTCTATTATGCTTACAGGACTTCCGCAAAGCACAGCCGCTCCGTCTTCCGTCTCCGCAAGCAAACCTGTTTCTTTATTGCTTTTATTAATTGCAACACATTTAATATTTTTCAGCATTCCCACTTTAAATGCAGCAGCCGCATCTTCTCCGACAGCCTCATCTTGTGCATCCGTTAAAACAGTGCCGTCATTTTTTACTCCGACAACTACGCCGCGCAAATGTGCGTCCAAAGCTATATCCAAAGTTTTTATGTCTGTCCATTCCGAAGGCTTCCAATATGAAGGATCGTTTGCGTCATCCCCCGGACACATTACCGCTTCTCCCGCATACAGAAGCGTACCGTCATTTTTAAGTCCCACAGAAAGATTTCCGGCTGCAAAAACGCCTGTCACTCCGCTCCACGATGACGTTGTGCATGCAACTGCATTTCCGGCAGCAGCAACAGTACCGTCTGAAAGCAGCGCAAGCACATGAGCGCCACCTGCCGCAATTTTTTTTGCACCCGCAATATGCGACAAATCAATATCCGATCCGCTTGCAATCAAACTGCCGTCAGATTTAAGCCCGACCATGAACCCGTCGCGGTCGCTTTTACCCGTTCCGCCTCCTGCGGCAATATCCGTAATGCCGCTCCACGAAGACGTATCTATATTTTCATCTCCGCACGTTACAACACTCCCGTCCGAAAGCAAAGCAGCAGAAAAATATTTTCCTGCTGCCGCTTTTATAACATTATTCCAGCCATAGGTGTTACACTGACCAAAGCTGTTATCTCCGGCAGCGTACACTCTGCCGTATTTGTTTACACCCACATAGTGATTAAATCCTGCCGAAAGCATATCTTCCGCCGTCTGCACGGCAGCCTGTACCGGTATAAAAGACAGAACGAAACAAAGCACAGCAGCACAGCTGATGATTCTTCCGAAAAGCCGTGTTTTCATACCGCTCTTAACATATGAAAAAAAGCTGCGCATGTTTTACCCCTTCTTATCTTTTAATAATCATAATTATAATACTTATAACCTCTGGACTTCTTTGTTACATTATTCATTATAACACCCGCAACACGGGCATTTGCTTTTTTTAAATTATCAAGCGAATTTTCAACATCCGCATAGCTTGTTTGTCCCGCCGAAACCACAAGCAACACCGTATCGGCAAATCTTGATATTATAGCCGCGTCCGCAAGTGCGGCAGATGGCGGCGAGTCAAGCAAAATAATGTCAAATTTCCCGCACAGCTCTTCCACAGCTTCCGCAAGTGCATTTGACGAAAGCATTTCCGCAGGATTTACAGGTCTTTCACCGCATGAAATAAAATAAAGATTATCCGTTTTCGTAGGGGTAATGATTTCTTCCGCAGTTTTCTTGCCGATAATAAGTGATGTAATTCCGTGCTCCGGCTTTTCCCCTATAATTCTGTGTATTACGGGACGCCTTAAATCAAGATCAATTATAAGCGTTTTGTCGCCGCCGAGCGCAAACACCTTTGCAAGGTTGTATACAGTGGTGGATTTTCCCTCACCGGCAACAGAGCTTGTAATAAGTATTTTTTTAATCGGATTTACCGAATTTGAAAACTCAATATTTGTTTTAAGCATACGATATGCTTCCATTGCGGGAGCGTCGTCGTTTATGTCAATGTATATTCGTTCGGATTTTCCCGTTTTTTTCATTCTGCTTTTTCCTTCCGGCATATTTACTTTCCGTCATATTTTGGAATAACTCCCAAAACCGGCTCATTAAAATGTTCTTTAAAATCTTCGGGGCCTTTTATCCTTGTGTCAAAAATTTCAACACAAAGAATAATAAGTACTCCCAAAATCAGCCCGACCAAAAATGATGCTATAAGGCATATTTTCGGATTTATTACATTCGGCTGCTGCGGAACTGATGCCAAATCTATGATCTGAATATTGTTTTTGCTGATTATCTCGCTGACTTCTTTTATAAGCACTTCCGTAATTTCGTTTGCCGCTTCAGCCATTAATACAGGATCTTTTCCCGTCACCGATACCTCAAGTATTCTGGAATCCGGATATGCTTTTACACCTATTGCAGACTGCGGCAAATCAAGGTTTGGCATATTTGCCTTTACCGTATTTAAAACCCTGTTGCTCCGCGCTATAATGGCATAGTCCTTGGCAAGCTTCTCGTTTACTGTAAGTGCGGTGCTTTCCTGTGCCGCTCCGACGTTTTTTTCTTCTGTCTCGTCGGTTACATAAATCGTTGTATACGCAGTGTATGTAGCCGGTGCGTTTATAACAAAAAAATACATTCCGGCAAGCATTGTCACGACTACGCTTATTAAACATATATACCATTTTTCGATAAAGAGCCTCATCAGCTTTTCGGCGGTAAGACCCTGTTCTTTTCGGTTATCCATAATAATCTCCGTTCGCCGCATTGCGTCGGCGCAATATAAAACTTATATCTCCGATAATATTGTAACACAGCCATGCACGTTTGTCAAACAATTTTAAAACTAAATGCCGCTTAAGTCAAAATCCGGCGTATATGTCGTTTTCGCCGATGAACGCTCCTGAAAAAAACCTTTAAACCCACATTTTAAAGCAAAGTCCGCCGCTCTGCCGTATTCAAAAGACGTAACGCGTCTGGCAAGTTTTTTGTCGGCACAGTTATTTTGAGGAGTATACTGACTCATAAGGCTCAGCAATATCTCGCCCTTTTCATATGAGGAATCAAGATATTTTAAAATTTCCAAACTGTCGCTTGAGAAACCCGGCAGCACCATATGGCGCACAATAACGCCGCTTTGCATTATTCCGTCCGTTATTCTCGGTTTGCCGACTTGCTTTACCATAGTTTCAAGCGCTTTTGACGCAATCTCAAAATAATGCGGAGCACGGCTCAAACGCACAGCCGCCTCCTCGCTTTTATACTTAAAATCCGGAAGATATATATCTATAAGCCCGTTCAGATTCTTAAGTGTCTCTTCACTTTCATAGCCTCCGCAATTATATATAACGGGTATATAGAGTTTTGGCTTTATCTTATCAAGCACTCTGCAAATTCTGCCGGCAAAATGAGTCGGTGTGACAAGGTTTATATTGTGCACCCCTCTATTCTGCAGCGACAGCATGAGCTCTTCAAGTTTTTCATCTGAAATTTCCTTTCCAAAGCCCCCTGAACTTATTTTAAAATTCTGGCAATATACACACCTTAAATTGCAGCCGGAAAAAAATATTGCTCCTGAGCCGCGCTTTCCGCTTATTGGCGGCTCTTCCCAAAAATGCGGCGCGCATCTTGCCGCTTTGAGAGTGTCCTTCATACCGCAGAAACCCACGGTTTCTTTTCTGTCAACCGAGCACATTCTCGGGCACAGCATGCATTTACTACTCAAAAATATCCTGCCTCCGACATACTTAAATATCCTCCGCCTCCAACGATAAAATGATCCAGCGCCGCTATTCCGATGGGCTCAAATGCCCTCTCCAAAAGTTTTGTCAGTTCTATATCATTTTCCGACGGCACAAGTCTTCCGGAAGGGTGGTTATGTGCAAAAACCACACTGCTTGCTCTGTTTTTCACAGCGTGCTCCACAACTTTTCTTACGCTCACCGAGGAGCTGTTTACCGTGCCGCGCTCTATCAGATTAAAACTTAAAACTTTTCTTGCCGCATTAAGCGACAGCAGATAAAAACATTCGTCCGATGGAGAACCTATCATATCCACAAGATACAGTCCCGTATCTACGGAGTTTGAAAGCGTCGGTCTTTCGCTCCACACACTGCGGTTATAGTAAGAAGCCATGTCCTTTATCATTTTTATAAGCACCGCGCTTTGTTCACCCACACCCTTCACATGCATGAGATCTTTAACGTCCGCGTCAAACACGTTCGCTATACAGCCGAATTCCTTTAAAAGCAAATGAGCCGTTTCATTTGTGTTTCCGCGCGGCACGGAATAGTATAAAAGCATTTCCAAAACTTCATGCTCCGCAAGAGAATCTATGCCGTTTTTAATGTATTTTTCTCTCATTCGCCCTCTGTGCCCTTCGTGCATACCGATGCCTCCTGTTATTTTTCAATCAGATATTATTTCATCTTTTCTAAAAAGATTCTTTACCTTTTGTAAGGCTAATTTTTTTAAATATAAGTACTCACTTGTATTTCGATAAACAAATGAAAATGTCAAAATTGGTATCGCAATCGAAATAACTGCTCTGAAAACTACATTTGGTATTCC
>USAP01000079.1 GCA_900552775.1 uncultured Eubacteriales bacterium
CTACACCATGACCGGCATCATCCAGCAGATGATCGCCGTCATCGAAGGCGCGTACGGCATCACGCTTGCGCAGGACATTGTATACCTCATATACCGTAGGCTCATGAATTGCGGTTATTTTAAGATTGTTCGGATCATCATATAAAAAACTGTTAAAGCATTTTCCGGAATATGACCAGAATGATGAAGGATTTGATGTAAGAACACCGTAAATATCAACCTGTGTAGACCCCACCGTTACGGTATCTTTTTCATTTTTCAAAACTTTCACTCCGACTGCCTCAAGTTCTTTTTCAAAATCGTCTGTTTCCGATGAAAGTACTTCGGGGCTGCGTGATTCGTCGGAGAAACCGTATTTTGCGTCAAGCTCGTCCTGATTTAGATTTATATCGTAAAATCTTTTAACCTCGTTGTTCCCGTATACATAAATCATGGGTGCAGTGTCTTTCAGGGAGGAACAGAGATTTATCACTTCAGAGTCGGACGGGGATGAGGAATCGAGACAGTCACCCGTAAAAATAATTATATCAGGCTTGAGCTTTTGAATTCGTTCCGTAAGTTTTGAGTTGTTTTTTCCGTATGACACACTGTGTAAATCGGATATTTGAATAATACGCATCGCATTGTTTACTTTAAGGCTGCTGACGCTGTAAAAAGTTTCGGCAAAATTTCTGTTAATCACATAGTTGCAAGCCGTAACGGCGGCAGCCAGGGCAAGAAATGCACATAAAATACTCATAAAGACAAGCTTTGCGGAATGGCTTTTTATCTTCTTTGCGGCAGTATCATGCGGTTCGGCGATTTTTTTGCGGCGTTTTATTATTTTAAGTTTTTTCACATAACCCACAACGGAGCAAATATGAATCCATACGATTTCTCTGTAGTTTTTGTTGAATTCTTTCAGAGGTTCCGAGCCGTAATATCCTATTAGTATTTTTTTTGAGTCGATTTTTTCAAAAACAAAATTTTCTATCCATTTATTGTATACTTCGTCTGATACAACGGTTTTAAGATGCGCTTTTATGCGCTGTTCTTTCGTTTCAAAGTCGTAAGATCGATTCGGTGAAGAAGAAACAAAATTGTCCATATTTATGATTTCCTTTCTTTGGGATAACGTATAGGGATATTTACTTTCGGTTATCCAAAATGCTTTTATATAGTTTGAAATGAGATAACGCCACATCTTTTCGGCTGTATTTCGAAAGAATAAAATCATCGGCGCCTTTCTTCAGTTTTTTTGCAAAGTCACTGTCGCTGCACAGAAGTTTAAGCTTTTTTGCCAAATCATTTGTATCGCTTTTTTTAAAATACAATGCGTGATTTTTTGCAACAGATGTATTTTCAGGTATGTCTGAACAAAGAAGAGCGTTTCCGTATGCCAAGGCTTCCAAAAGACTTAAAGACATGCCCTCTATGTCGGAGGGGAGGCACACGGCATAGGTGTTGCTGTAGATTTCACGCAGTACATCACCGGAAATAAATCCCGTAAAAATGATATTCGGATTATCTTTCGCTTTTTTTCTCAGAAGAGCCGTGTATGAATCTGCACTGTCCGAGTCTCCGGTATCACCTGCGATAACAAGCTTTTTATCGGGTTTTACAGAGTTTTGTGCATCGATAAGATAATGTATACCCTTTTCGGGAGTGAGTCTTGAAACAACACAGATGTATTCATCTTTTTTAAGACCGAAAAGCTTTGTTATTTTATCGGCAGCCGTATGCTTTGGGCGGTCTATTCCGTTTGGAATAAGAACTGTATCGCGCTTATATGTATCTTTGAAATATGTGCGGGCACTTTCGCTCAGTACAATGATTTTATCCGCATATTTTGCCATAACTTTTTCGCCGGTTTTAATATATTTTGAAGCCGGGCCGCGTTTCCACTTTTCACGCTGCCAGTCAAGTCCATGTACGGTTGCAACACATTTTTTGCCGAAAAGTTTCGGAATCCACAGTGCGGCACAGGGACCTTCCGCATGAAAATGAACGATGTCGGCGTTCGAAAACGAAGCGCGCAGAGCTGCCGTGTATGAAGCTATCATAGCCGATATGCCGCGTAATTTAATTGTGGGTGCGGTTTTGAGACGGACTCCTTTATAAAATCCGTTTCTTACTTCGTGTAAATAATTGTCTTCTATTTTATCGGAAGAGCGATTATATACGGTTATTTCTGCGCCGAGCTCTGCGAGAAGAGGGCAGAGCGAAGTGAGAACGTTTTCAATTCCGCCGCGTTGTGACGGGATAACCTTGTGACCGATCATTGCAATTTTCATATTGTTTTTCCTATCTTTTTTATCTGCCTGTTGCCGAAAGCATGGCTATCGGCGTTTTGAGCATTATTTTAATATCGCCCCAAAAAGTGCGGTTTTGTATGTAGTCAAGATCCATATCAACCCATTTTTCAAACGGTATATCATTCCTGTTTTTGCTTATTTGCCATGTGCAGGTGATACCTGGAGTGACAAGTAAGCGGAGCTTTTGATAATCCGTATAATATTTTACCTCATCGGGAAGAGGCGGACGCGGACCGACAAGCGTCATATCTCCTTTAAATACGTTGAAGAACTGCATAAGTTCATCAAGAGAAAGTTTTCTCAGATATTTGCCGACTCTTGTTATTCTCGGATCGTCTTTCATTTTGAATACGGGACCGTCCATTTCATTTTGAGCTGAAAGTGAGCTTTTTATATTGTCTGCGTTTGCATACATTGTCCTGAATTTATACATATTAAAAGTTTTTCCGTGACGGCCTACGCGTATTTGTTTATAAATTGGGCTTGCATGAGGATCGTCTATATAAATTACGGCGGTAATAACAATCATCAAAGAGATGAAGAACAGTAGAATAAGCGAAGCAAAAAATATGTCGAAAAGACGCTTCTTTTTCCAATAGTGAGAATATGATTTTTCTATCAGTGCTTCAAGCTTTTCGCGTGTTTTTTTATCAACTTTTTCCCGCTCGATGTAAGCCATTTTCCGTACTCCCTTCAAAGTTTATCTGCATAAGTGTGTTGTATTCTTTTTTTCTCTGTTTCGACAAATAAAATTTTATAAAACTTTCGCGTGCACGGAATTCTTTAAATTCGCCGCGTTTCGCATATCCCGGATGGAACAAAAGCTCTATGTCCGCATTTTTCTTTTCGGCAAGATTAATATAGCGCGGAAGAATTTTTTGAATTTTGTCGCTTGTCATATCTCCCGAAAAAAGAATGCCCATAAAGTACGCCGTTTTCAATCCGGATTTTTTAAAAGCGCCGCTGTTCAAAAGCTTGAAAAACGACAGTATAATATGCTTTAAGATATTTGCGGGCTTGTATGAAAAATACAGCGACGGCGTCATAATATGCGGCATCAGAGGTTCTGCCGGAATTCTTATATACTCCGCTTTTATATTTTCTTCTTTCAAAACTCGAAGAAGAGTTTTGAAAATTGCCGGTATCATGTGTACATGCTGGTGTGAATCAAGAAAAATCGGTGCATTTGGCGCTATGTTGTTTTGCCAGTAAGTTATTTGAGCCTTCATTTCAGCATAAATCTGCTTTTTAAATTCTCTGCGCTTATGCGAAAGCGAAAGAAGCAGCAGCCCCAAAAATGTGTGTTTAAACACTCCTTCTTCATCGGCAAGCAAGCTGATTTCGTGAGAGGGGATAAGGGATTTCCCCTCCACAAGATTTATATGAACGGCGCGTGTTACGCCGTATTCGGAATAGGAGAAATCACGTGCGGCGTACGGGGAGTTTGGCAAAATGCTTATCTTGTTGAGTGCACCGTATTTCGAACATTCTTCAATTTTGGCACAGGATTGCGGTGTCATGCCGTAATCATCCGCACAAACATATATCATGGTCTTCTCCTTTGCAATTATTTGTCGGATTCGCTGAGTTTTATAACTATAATTCCGTCTTGTGCGGTCACTGAATTTTTATCCGGCCACCGCGACATGGATTTTACCCTTTCGCTTTTAAGCATTTCTTTTTTTCTTTCTCCGTAAATAAAACTGTAATTTTTTCCGGAATAATCGTTTATGGCGCTGCACAATACGCTTTGCCCGACTGATTCGTCATCTTTCCTGAGAATATATCCGTCAGTGGCACCGGTCATATCGGGCGGAAGGTTAACGCTGTAAGCCTCGCTGCCCGGCAAAGCACCTACTATAAGAATTTCTCGGCAAACTTCGGAATTGTCGGTTTGCTCTATTCTGTCAATAATTCGCATAAGCAGTCCGTATGACTTTTCGTAAGCCAGCTGAAGCTTGTGATAACAAATGTTTGCAATAATAATCTGATTAAATATCATTATGCATGTAATTATAAAAACGGCACAGCATTTTATACGTATTTGACGAATCTTTAAAAAATTCATTCTTTCATACAAAAGTATAAAATACATATAAAAAACGAAATAACCCATTTTCATCAGATTGTGGTATTCTATTGTGCTGTTTGCAAAAGCAAGTATGTTTGCCGCAGCAGGAAGAAGAATTACATACAGAGCAAGCAGAAAAAGACGTGCAGGATCTTTAAAAAGCTTTCTTTTTGTAACGCTTACGGCGTACATAACAAATGTTGCGGCAACAATTATTATATTAAGAATCGGGAAAAAGGCAATTCCTTCGGAAAAATCAAAAAAATAGTTAAAAAAGGTATGTATGCATACATATAGCGCGTCTTTTATATTTATTGCGGAAAACGACATTGCTTCTCCTATGCCTTGATAGTCAAGCAGATGCGTTCCGGTAATTTTCAGTAAAACCATAAGTACAGCGTAATAAGCTGACATTCCCAAAATGCCGGTGCCCATAAATTTCGCACCCTTTTTAAGCGAAAAAATCACAGAATCTTTTTTAAAGATAAGTCTGTCAATCAGCCACAGAAGAAGCAGCATAACGGTGACGGAAATGTACGCCTGATATATTGCCGCCGAGAGAGCAATAAGTATTGCTGCGGCTATATATCTTGGCTTATTCTTTGTCATCAGAAGTGCGGCAAGGCATGAAAGAAAGAATGTCATGGAGTACCCGTCCGCAACATAATTATAAAGCAAAACTGATGTGACGGTTGGAAATGTTACCGTTGCCGCGCCTATCAGCGCTGCTGTGACGGGTTTGCGCACGTTGAAAATCAGACATATTAAAGATGCGCCGAGTGATGTAAGCACTATGGACAAAAAGCCGTTGATCCACGGTAAATCGTAAAGCGAGCCAATGTTACATACAATCGGCAAAAACCATCTTCCGAGAGATATCATATTCTGAGGGTCATGTCTGAAAACAAGTGAATCCCAGTTCGGAATCCAGTTTGTTATTTTATACATGTGTGCGGTAAGTCCGACTATAAAAGCAGACAGGAAACAAACTTTAAATTGTTTCGGTATTTTGCTAATTATATTTTTAATTATACTATCAGGCAAATTTACCACTCCAGCCATTTAAATTTGTGCAGAAATTTTCCGTAAAGCTTGTCGTACAGCTTTATGCCGATTATTTTTTTAATACGCGTTGATCGTTTTGTTACGGCAGATGTCCACGAAGCTTTATAATGGTGAATTGAATATGTATTCGGCGTTATCACCGTTTTGCCTCCGAAATAGTTTGAAGGACATAAATATTCGCGCGGCAGAAAAACGGTTTTGTTAAAAATCTGATTTGTGTTTTTAATATCCATACCCATCTTTGAAAGAGCGGCAGTGTTTCTGTCCGGGCATGGGGTCAAGTCATACGAACCGTTGTCAAGTTTAAACGGAATGTCATCATAATCTTTAAGCATTCTTTCTATTACCTTGTTTCCGGCCGCCGCTCCGAATCCGAGTCCGGTTGCCGCAAGTCCTTTTTCGTCAAACCCGATGTATCCGTCAAAAGATAAAAGATCGTCAAGAGGCTTAAGAAGTTCAACGTCCGTATCCAGATAAATGCCGCCGTGTCTGAAAATTACAGCAAGGCGCACATAGTCTGTTACAAATGCCCATTTTTCGGCTTCATATGCTTCATGCGCATATTTGTTTGAGCTTACATCAAAGTTTTTTTCATTTATACATATTATTTCATAATCAGGACAATATTTTATCCAGCTTTTGATGTACTTTTTTGCATACCGCGGAAGAGGAGAACCGCCAAACCAGCAATAAAATATTCTTTTTGGAATGCTCATATTTTCTCCTTTCTCTTAAAGAGCGCAAACAGTGTGTCAAACGATTTTTTGCAGAATATAAAGTTTGCTCCGATGTACAAAGCGATTATTAATAAGGAATTTATAATTCCGGCACCTGCAAGTTTCAAAAACGAATATCCGCTGAAAGTATCTGCGGAAAACACTGCCATCACAAGTGCAAAGACAGCGCCGTTTATGATCCAAAGGCGATATGTTTTGAAAACACTTCTAATAAGCACTTTCCGATTGGCATAATAAATCATCATAATTCCGCGGTACAAAAGGGCGGCAATTGTGCCGATAATTGCGCCGCAGATGCCCAATTTTAAAATTGCAATGACAGAGACGCTTATGTTTATCAGCATTTCAATTACGGCATGAGAACGTGTTTCTCGGAACTTTCCGGAATATTCAAGCACATGATTTGACGGCAGTTTCCCGTTTGACAAAAGATTCATCACGGCAAACAAAAATACAAGAGGAGCATTTGTGTAGCTTATGTCATTTATTCCGCTTGTATATATCTGAATAACCGGAAGGAGAAATACCGCCATAAGTGTATATATTATAAATGTTGAGGCTATATACATCGTTTCGTACATAGTAAATATTTCATCAAATTTTTCCTTATCCGTGTGAAACAGCTGACCCAGAGCAAAGCTGAATCCCTGCGTTATACTCGTTATAAGAGACTGCACCTGTGAAAAGAAAATATTGTAAATCGAGTACACGCTGACGGTTTTAAAGTCACATAAAACCGAAAGCAGAATAATATCGGTATTATTGAAAACCATTCCCGAAATCTGATGTACAAGAACAGATTCTTTCTGCGAAACAGCTCTTTTGTCCGGCGCTGCGCCAAGGTCAAGCCACGGATATTGTTTTCTTGCGTAAAAATATAAATACGAAAGCTGGATAAGTGCCATGACGCAATATACAAGCTGAATCAAAACCAGACTGTCGGTGAGCAGAAGCACAAGGATTTTTCCTATGTTTGACGCGAGCTGCAGCAGTGTTTCAGAATTGTTGATTACATATTTTCTGCCGTCTACCTCCATTAAAATTCGGTATTTTGCCTGAACGAAATAGCTGAAAAGTGTGGGTATAGCATTTAAGATGATTATAACAAATAATGCCGTACTTTCTACCTCTGTAGGTATTAAAAACGAATACACTGCAGCGAGGACAATTACTATTGCCGCATAAATAATGCCGGTTTTTCTGTAATACATATTCGTTGCCGACAAAACGGCACTTGCCTTCGTGCGGTCTCCGTTTGCTACAGGCTTATAAAGTGCCTGAGTTGAAGCAAGGCCTATACCCGCTTCCAACAGTGTCATATAGGCAAAAATCTGCTTTATCGTGGAGAGTACGCAGGGCGTCGAGGCCCAGACGGTCTCCAATGCGAGTCTCGCCATGAACGCGAACCTCGACATCGTGCCTGCCAT
>USAP01000080.1 GCA_900552775.1 uncultured Eubacteriales bacterium
CTGTGGAAAAATCAAAAATTTGATTTTTCAAAAAAATATACTTTTTCTTGCTATCCCCTTGAAAAAAGGTTGTTTAAAAAGTTAACCTACTTTTTAAACAGCCCTTTTTTGTGTTCTGTACGGGACGGAGAATAAGAAATTTTATTATTACTGTTCATACAGGGCAAGGAATGGAGATTATTCATATGAAAACACTATTGAAAACACTATTTATGGGAACAGGCGCGGCGGACTGGGATATCACATTACGGCGCGAGGGTGAATTTTACAGGAGGTTTACATCTTTTTTGATAAATGATGATCTGCTTATAGATTTTAATCTTGAAACAATCGACTTTATAAACCAAAACAAAATCAGCCTTAAAAATGTAAAAAATATACTTATCACGCACACTCACGGCGATCATTATTCGGCAGATGCCGTAAACCGAGTTTTTGACAAAAATGTGACGCTTTGGTTATAATAAGCCATACGTATAAAGAACTGCGCGCTTGAATGAGTTGTGCGTTTACCGTAAAAGTAAAATAACCGCCCTCTCCGTCAAGAGATAGCGGTTATTTTAGAATAATCTAAAACTTTTGGCAACCCCGTTTGAGGGATTGCCTTTTTTCTGTCAGCATTATACAACGGTTCGTATTTCTATTGCCTCCTTGGGCAGCCCCGTTATACAGGCGATTTCTTTTGCCGTATACCCGTAAAACTCTGCAAGCTTTTCATCGGGAAGAAGCAGCTTCGAAGCAAAAATATTTGCCTGACGTTCATATTTTCCCGGCTGCATAAACGTGTTTTTTGTCATAAAAGAAACATTGAGCTCGGGATGCATAAAAGAGTGAGCAATTTCATGCGCGCAAACGAGGCGCTGTCTGATTCTCGGCAAATCCGAATTGATATGTATCATTTTCACGCCGTACGGTGCATTGTAATAGCCGCGCAAGGCTCCGAGTTCTTCAAAAAAGACTAAAATCCCCGCCATGTCCGCGATTTCAAACGGGTCTCTTGTTTTGAATTTACTTAAAACCCCGTCCAATATTTTGTCAATATCCAAAATCAAGTCACCTCCAAAAGATTCAGCCCCTGTTTTTTGAAATCATTTTGGCAAGCATGATGCTGTTTTCAAGACTTGCCTTTAAAAGCCCGCGTGTTTTGTCATCGAGCGCTTCCCCGTCAAACATAAGAGGAGAGTCCGCTTCAAGCTTTATCAGGCAGCGGTTCAGTAATTCGGAAATATCTTTTTGCTCATTTGCGCTTACATCTTCGCCGAAATGCGTTCCGAGCGCTTTTCCGATTTTTTCGAGTGCGTCAGCAGGTACCTTTTTTGTGATTCCCGTTTCGTATCTTTGAAGAGTGGATTTTGAAATGCCGGTTTTGTCAGAAAGTTCTGCAAGACTTATTCCCTTTTGTTCTCTCAGAATCTTTATCATATGGTACATTAAATACCTCCCTTGCTTCTATAATAACACATTTTTCTCACTTTTGCAACATTTTTTTAAAAAAATTTCAAAAATGGGTTGACAAATTATTACAGTTTATGGTATTATGGAATTGTCCCAAAAATAATTTTTTTATTCGAAACGTCCCATTTTCGAGACAAGGAGCGTATAAAATGTATATTAAAAACATCTTACAAAGCGGCGATTCGGATACAATTTTGGATTTGCTGCACGGCTTTCTTTCCCCCGAAGGGGAGGAAAAACGTTTTGACGATGCGGAAAAAGCTGTTCTTCAGAATTTTTTGGAATGTTTTCTGGAGGAGCATGCGGAAATACTTGCGGATTTTACACAAAACTATTTCAGAGGTGACGATATATGAACGCAAAGGAATATCTGGAAAGAGGAAAGACTCTTGCGGCGGAGATAACGGCGCTGTCGGAGGCTTTGGAATGCGCGCACTCGGAGGCTATGAAAATCACACCGACATGGGGCGGCGAGCGCGTGCAGAGCGCTGTGCGCCGCGACAGGCAGGAGGCAGCGGTGCTGCGGTACACGGAGCTTAAGGCGGATATCAATTCGCGAATTGCGCGGCTTTTCGAAATTAAACGCGAGCTTTTTGAGCTTGTTGATGAAATCGAAGACCCGAGAATACGCACGCTTATAGTATATCGTTATTTAAACCGCATGACGTTTGAAGCGATTGCAGACAAAATGGGATATGATTTGCGCTGGGTGTACAGAATACATAAAAAGGCGCTGGGAGAAGTGGATAAACTGCTGAACGGGTAGGAGAAAGTGGTGGAGCCTGCCGTGCGTGCCCCCTGTGGGGACAATTCACGAATTGTCCGTGTGGTGCTGCGGAACATAAACGGGCGACCACGCAGGGTCGCCCCTACGGCGGTTTGAAAGCAAACAAGTGTGAGCGGCCTTTATGCAACCGCCGGTTGCAAAAAAGCCACATAAAATTGGTTGACAGACGGGGGGAGGATATATTAAAATAAAAGAAAAAAAATGAACGGAGAAGATATATGCTTTTACACGATATGCTTTACAAAATAAGAAAAAACGCAAAGCTGTCTCAGGAGGAATTTGCAGGTCTTTTCAAAGTTTCGCGCCAGGCGGTGCAGAAATGGGAAAGCGGCAGCTCGGCGCCCGAGATTTCAAAGCTTGTGGAAATTTCAAAATATTTCGGCATTTCACTTGACGCGCTCATATTAAACCGCGGCAAAAGAACAGTTGAAGAAATAACATACGGGAAAGAGCTGCGCCCGGAATACGGACTGTCGAGCGAGTGGGATTCTTATGCCGACTACATTCTTGACGAATACCGCCAGTCTGCGGAGGAAGGGCTTGACATCGAGATGTACAAAAACCTGTTTGACGACGTTTCGATGCTGCCGCGCGGCGAGATAAGGAACAATTTTGCGGATATACTTTTCAAAGCGGTTATAAATGCGAAAACGGCGGACGGATTTAAATACACCGAGCCCTCAACGCTTGAAGAAATAAAGGCTTTGAGAAAGCCTTCCGCACTTTCGGGCAAGGTTGACAAATCGGCGCTCCGCAGCAAAATCGAAGGCGCGTGGTACGGGAGAATCTGCGGCTGCATGCTCGGAAAATCGGTTGAAAGCGTGCGCTCGAACGAATTTATTCCTTTTCTTAAAGAGACGGGCAACTTCCCTCTGCACAGATATATATACCGCTCGGATTTAAACGACGATATCTGCTCAAAATACAATTTCGCGTTTGCAAATAAAATCTTTGCGGACGAAATAGACGGTATGCCGGCAGACGATGACACAAATTACATTGTTCTGGGTCAGCTTATAGTTGACAGATACGGCAGAGACTTCACGCCGCTTGACGTTTCGCGCGCATGGCTCGACTGCCAGCCGAAAAACGCATACTGTACGGCTGAAAGAGTGGCTTATTGCAACTTTATCCGCGGCTACAATCCGCCGCAGTCGGCAATGTTTAAAAACCCGTACAGAGAGTGGATAGGCGCGCAGATCCGCGGCGACTACTACGGATACATCAACCCCGGAAATCCCGAAGCGGCTGCTGAAATGGCATGGAGAGACGCGTCGATTTCTCACGTTAAAAACGGAATATACGGCGAGATGTTTGCCTCCGCCATGATTGCGGCTGCTGCCGTGACGGACGACATGGAGAAAATTGTTGCGGAGGGACTTGCGCAGATTCCTTCAACTTCACGCCTTTTTGAGAGTGTTTCCGAGGTTGTGGAAAAATATAAAAACGGCGAAACAATGGAAGATATTCTCCAATATGTGCGCGGCAAATATGACGAGCACACGGAATACGGCTGGTGCCACACGATCCCGAATGCCATGATTGTTGCGGCTTCGCTCCTTTTCGGCGGCGGAGATTATGCCAAAACCATCTGCACGGCGGTACAGGCTTGCTTTGACACAGACTGCAACGGCGCTACGGTGGGCTCCATAGTGGGGATGGCAAAGGGAATATCGGCAATTCCCGATTACTGGAGAAAGCCTATTAAAAACACGCTTCACACCGGTATTTTCGGACTTGAAACCGTGGATATCGATAAAAGAATCGATTTGAATATGGAACACATAGAGAACAAGAAGTAATTTAATGAAAAACAACAAAAAATTTTTAAAACGGAGGTTTAACATGAAAAAGCAGACACAGAAAACACTGGCGCTGGCAGCAGCGCTGATGCTGGCGGCCTCGCCTTTTACAGCGTGCAAAAAGAGCGGCGGAAACGAGGCGGAGCTTGCGAGAGGGGCGAAAGTTACGTTAAACGGCGACGCTATCTATCCTATGCAGTGCGATGACACACTTACATACTGGATGGGGCAGGGTGCATGGAACGTACGCTATGAAAATTTTGCGGATACACCGCTCGGCAAAAAGCTTGCCGAAAACACGGGCGCAAAAATCGAGTACATTCACCCGTCTGAGGGACAGGGCGAAGAACAGTTCCAGCTGCTTTTGGCATCCGATGAGCTGCCGGACATAATAACATATGCGTGGAACGACTATCCGGGCGGCCCTGACATTGCAATTTCGGAAGGCTACATAATGCAGCTTAACGAAATTTTCGACAAGTGGGCTCCGGCGCTTAAGAAACGTCTTGCGGAAAATGACGCGAAGGAAAACTGGGATAAACAGATGAAAACCGATACGGGCGCTTACTATGCGTTCCCGAATCTGGTTCAGAGCGGTATTCTTCAGATTGCACAGGGACCGATTCTCCGTGCGGACTGGATGAAAAAGTATAATCTTGAGACACCGACAACAATAGACGAATGGGAAAAGGTTTTGCAGACGTTTAAAGATAACGGCGTTGAATCTCCGTTCTCCGGTACGGTGGGCGAGCTTGGACTTACATTTATGCCCGCGTTCGGTGTTTGGAAGGATTACTACAAAGACGGCAACAAAATTGTTTTCGGCTACATGGAGGAAGGCTATAAAAACTACCTTGCAAAGATGAATGACTGGTTCAAAAAAGGTCTTATAGATAAAGATCTTGCCGTTAATACTCCAAACGACATCGACTCGAAGGTGTTAAACGGAAAAACGGGCGCTATGTGCGACTGGGCAGGTTCCGGTATCGGTCAGTGGCTTAAAGCCGCAAACGGAATTGACCTTATGGGCGTGCAGTATCCGGCTATGAACAAAGGTGAAAATGCCGAGTATTCAAGCGTTGCAAACAATATTACAATGAGATGCGGCGCGGCGCTCAACACAAAGTGCAAAAACCCCGAGCTTGCAGCGCGTTTCCTGGACTACGGCTTCACAGAGGAAGGTCACAACCTCTTTAACTTCGGTATCGAAGGCGAAAGCTACAACTGGGTTGACAAAGACGGCGTGAAATATCCGCAGTATACGGATCTTATTCTCAATAACCCCGAGGGTCTCACCGTTACAAATGCAATGTCTATGTATATCCGTGCAAACTACAACGGCATCATGATTCAGGATACAAGATATATCGAGCAGTATTATCAGACTCCGCAGCAGTCGGGCGCACAGAAGGAATGGGGCAAAACAAATATGAGAGATCACCTTTTGCCGCAGCTTTATGTTCTGGGCGAGGAAGCGGACAGAGATTCGCAGATTAAAACCGATGTGACAACTTATGTAAACGAGCAGACAATAAGATTTATTACGGGCGAAAGACCCATTGAAGAGTTTGACGCTTATGCTGAACAGCTTAAAGCTTTCGGAATTGATGATGCACTCAAATTCAGAACAGAAGCTTACAAGCGTTTTGAAAAGAGATAAATATCTCCGAATTTTATATATAGCCGAAGAAGGTGCAGCAATATTATTTTGCTGCACCTTTTGCGTGAACAAGCGTGAGCGAGAAAGTATAATTTTGCTTGACACGGCTTTAAGGATAATGTATAATAAAGTTGTGAGGTGAAAGTCTATGCCCGAGATAGCGAGATTTTACGGAATTATTATTAAAATATTCTTTACAAGGGAGCATAACCCACCGCATTTTCACGCGGTATACGGAGAATACAACGGAACTTTTGAAATATCCACATTAAATATGATTGAAGGAGATTTGCCGCCCAAAGCGCAGGCACTGGTGCGCGAATGGGGTGAGCAGTATATAGACGATATAATGAAAATGTGGAACACGAAAACACTTAAAAAATTGCCCCCTCTTGAATAGGAAAGGTAAGGTGCTGTTATGGGTTTATCAATAAGAGTTTCGGACGTTGTGCCGGAGAAAAATATGAATTTGCGTGTGCGGTTTGAAAACGGAACCGAGAAAGAATATGATGTCAAGCAGCTTTTAAAACAATTCCCGGTTTACGAGAAATTAAAAAATGAAGCTTTTTTCAAAACCGTGCGTGTAGATTGCGGAGGCTGTGCGGTTACATGGGACGATGAAACGGACATATCGGAAGTGGAATTGTGGGAAGGCGGAAGGACAATTTAAAAAATTAAATTCAGAGAAAGAGATTTGCAAATGCAGGTCTCTTTTTTTGTTACAGAAAGTGAAAAGGCTTAAAATCATAAAAAGCCGCGGCGTGTACGTGGCTTTTCACGGTTATTTGTGGGAGCGGAGCACAAGCGGGCGACCACGCAGGGTCGCCCCTACGGTACAATATAGAGAGCGGAAAGGAAGGAGTAATTAATGGACAATTTAATGAATTTAATAATGGCGGCGGATTCATCGAAATTCAAACGCCCGAAAAAGGAATTCAAGCTTAAAAGGCTATCGGAAATGACGGGGAACGAGGCTTTTATAGAGCTTCGCGGAATAGGGTTTGACAGGCTCGAGGAAATGAGAGAGACGGCGCAGGACGGAACACTGCGGCTTTTGATAGCGGCGGAAGGAATATGCAACATAGATTTAAACGACGCGGCGCTGCGCGAGCACATAGGAGTGGACACAAAGCTTCCGAAAACGGAGGTTTTGAAGAAGCTTTTCACACCGGGAGAGATTGACGACATCTATTTGGAAATTTCAAAGCTTTCGGGTTACACAAAAAACACCCTTGAGGAAATTAAAAAAAAATAGACACCGACCCCGATTTTAATTTGATGTATTATTTATACAGAACAAAAAACATAACGCCCGGGGACTTTTATAAAATGTCACCGGGCGAAAAATTTATATTACGGGCATTTGCGGAAAAAGAGAATGAAAATACGAAATAATGCACGGGCACAATCCAAGGATGCATAAAAACTTATATTTATTTTCTTAGATTATAACACCACCATATGAGGCCGGCAACACCGTAAACGATACTGAATATAATAACAGGCCATACGTACCAATCCATAAAACCGACCTCCGCATACTATCGCATATTGCGATCAACATAAATTATTGTTGCAATACCGAGAATTATCGAGAACAACACCCAAGGCAGACCGTATAATTCCATAAAGCCGACCTCCAAAAGCAGTTTATTCTGTATTATTCGGCAGTTACTGAAAAAGAATCCAAAAAGCCAAAGCGGTG
>USAP01000081.1 GCA_900552775.1 uncultured Eubacteriales bacterium
CTATAAAATCATTGGTTTCCGCACTTATTGCCGGATTTATTTTATTAAGCATTCTTTCCAGTATTGTCTCAAACAAAAATAAATCAAGATACTTCGAATAAAAATCCTCATTTTCGGAAAGAAATGCTTTAAACTCATCAAAGCGCTTTAACATGAAGCTCTCATTACCGCAGGCAAGCTCGTAAAAAAATGAGGAGAGCTTAATGCATAAGTCGCAGTGGAAGCCCAAAAGCTTCCACGAAACAGTCTGACACCGTTCATCGGTTTTGATATTATCATCGCAGACCGATTTAAATTCTTCCGCTGCTTTTTTTATTTCCTTCATGTTGTTTTGCATTCTTTTATCAACCGTATTATTGCCTTGAGCGAATGACCCGAGCATATACTCTTTTGAAAACGCATTACTTATTTTATTTAAAAAGTCATAAGCCTTCCTCCAGTTTTTGCCGAAAGCATTTGAAAAATAATCGGCTGCTATTTCTTCAAATTCTACTTTTTCATCGCACATTGCTCTTGCCCACGCGTATATCGCAAAACCTGTCGGATAGGCGTTTCTCTGCGACTGATCCTCTATCATTCCGCAAAGACGGTTCTTTTTCAGCCCTCTGACATCGTCAAATGCGCATCTTGCAAGCCAGATGCCTCCGAAATCAAAATATACAATTTTGTAAAAATGGTATTCATAGCAAAACACCTCACCCGAAAACTTTTCCCTCCATTTCCGGAGATATCCCAGGCAATCCTCCATGGTTTTCGGCAAAACGTTTTTGTTACGCTCGTATTTTTTTACGTTTGAAAGATTTGGCTTTACGCCGTAGCTGCTCAAATAATCCCTCGAAATCGGAGCAAAAAGAAGCATGAATCTGTCAGGATTTTCGATTTTGTTTTTTTCGGGCGCGAAAAACAAATCGGCATAGCAAACAAAAACAATCTTCATTTCAATATTATTCCTTGTAAACTCCGTATCGATTTCATTCAAGACGCTCACATAAAGCTCCGAAGGCGAAAAATTCAGACAATTATCGCACTCGCAATGATTGTTGCTTCCGTCGGCAAGCCAAATATGAAGGTAGTTGACATTGTTATGTCTCTTTGCATAATCAACAACATATTTTACAAATTTTTTTCTGCCATCTTCATTTGTCATACAAAAATTTGTATTTATGGCGCAATCATCATGAAACTGCTTTTTTCCGTTTATTTTAGCAAGATATTTTGCATTGTCAACAGATATTTCGCCCGAATCCGGGTTGATGCCGAAAACCAGCGTTGTCCAGCCGTGACCCATATCATGAAATGACAGCCCTCTTTTTGCTATTTCGGCTTCGCAAAGTCTTTTCCATTGAATTGCCGTATCTTCCGAGATTTCCTCGCTTTTTTTGATGTTGTTTTTGGAATGGAGATACCATTTCAATAAATAACCGTAAGGCGAAAAGCATTCAAGCATATAAGAATTTAATCCGATTTTGGGCGCAAAATCAATTGCAGCAAGCAAGCTGTCAATTGATATTGCTCCTTCAATGCACTGACCTCTCACACCTGTCGGCATTTTCTTTATAAGCGAAACATCCGAGATTTTGTCAAGCTTTGGAATATATTCCCCGTCAATTCCCGGAAAAAGCCACCTGCACCCTTCTGCCTTCAAATACTCATAAACCGACAAAAGAACGCTTCCGGGATTATTGCCTGAAATCACGCCTTCAAAACCCTTTGTTTCAATATACAAAACGTCATCGCAATCCGAATAACTGCCAACTTGGGGCTCTATATTCAAATCGCCGAATAAGCCTATCTTTATCTCTCCGGCTTTAAATCCGATATCGAAATTATTATCGGTAAACATCATTTTCAGGTATTTTCGAAGCTCGCTTGCCGCAAAAAATACAGTTTCATTATTTGTTTCAACACTTATTTTCATTTTTACTCTCCATTTAGTTTTCTTTGATAGCTTGTTATTATCGGCGAAGCCTTGTCTGCATCGCTCCATATCATCGCTTTAATTGTTGTTGCCGAGTCGGGATAAGAAAGCGCCTTGATTATCTCCGAGGCTCCGCAAGAAATTATTTCATCAAATATCTTGACGGAAAGCAGCCTGTCGGAATCATAACAAGCGACAAAAAGCTTGCCGTTTATTTTCTCGCCTTCCGAATTGTTTAAATTCAGCTTCAACGTAAAGCGATTATTGTTTCCGAATGTGATTTCTCCTTTTTCAAGCCTTAATCCGCCGCCCTCAGTCACAAACAGGGCTACGGTTTTATTTTCACCGATAAAAACAGTCAATATATCTCCCTTCTTGATTTCATCGGGAAGCTCAATCACAACGGATTTATTTGAGCTTTTTTTAATTTTCGCCTTCGTCTTTTCATTTGAGTTTATGCTGCAATATACGTTTCCTTTTTCAATTTCCGCTTCTTCATTAATTAAATCAATTTGAAGAGTATCTGCGTTTGAAGGAATTTCATTAACTGTCTTTTGCCCCTCCGTCCGGCAGTAATATGTTATACTCTTTAAATTTTCATAATATGTTTTTGATATTTTAAAGTTATCAAGCGTAATATGCGCCCAATAGTTTTTCGTAAAATAATTTGCGGCGCTCCAGTACTGCGGAGCAAAAACAAACTGCGACAGATTATTGTACTCGTCTTTTTTCAGACAGACCTTTTTGTCCCAGTATCGGACTCCGTTTATCCAAAGCGAGCAGGTGTTATCGCTGACATTATATTCATATTTATAGTTATTCCATACACCGTTTTTCGCCTTAAAAGCCGTATCGTATATATTGCAGCCGATTTCGGGAGTCATTTGACCTCCCGCAGCCAGAGGCAGCCCGTATATTCTTATGTTTGAGCCGTCGTTTTCGGACGCGGCAATTGCCAAATCAAACTCTATATTTATTGTTCCGTCCGTAATCTCATCGGTCCAGCCATTAAGCTTAAAGCGGGCATTCGTATTTCCCGATATTCCGTACGGAATTATTCTTACGGCATAATCCCCGCTTTTGCCGCTTGCTCCGCGTACTCTCTGAAGATATACGTCCTCCCCCGTAAGCGTCCAGCCGTAGTTTTCGGAAAAGCTTTGAAGCAGAGCCGAATCAGCCGTTGCCTTATCAAACGCAACCGTTACGTTGTCAAAGGTCTGAACATCCGTTGACAAGCCGCTGCCGATTGAATCCGAAATTTTCATTACCGGCTTTTGCAGCACGCTTTCGGCACCCGTGATGTTAAACGTAATAAAATATTGATTGTCTGCATTTAAATTAATTTTGTCGCCGCTTTTTACTCCCGAAAACATATCAAAAGACAAAATATTATTGTCAATTAATACATTTTCCGCCTTCTGCATGTCATTGCCGTTTACGGCGTAACTGACGTTATCTGCGTTAACACCCGAGAGTTCTTTTCCGAATTCAACCAAAACCGAATCCGAATCCTCCGCTATATCTGAGACCGAATGCTTATAATTACCGTCGACGGAGTATTTTATATCGTTTAAAATCACCGTATCCGTCTTATACAATTCAATATTGTCGAGAGACATATACGCAAAACAATTTTTTGTATAATAGCTTGCGGCGCTCCAGAACATCGGAGCGAATACCAATTCCGACAAGTTATTGTAGGAGGATTCACCTTCCGCCGCTTTGTTATCCCAATACTGTGTCCCGTTTATCCAAAGCGAGCAGGTGCTGTTATCAACATCATATTCGTATCTCATATGCGTCCATGTACTGTCCGCCATTGCATATCCGGTATCGTATATGGTGTTGCCGTTCTCTGTAATTATATCTCCACCGGCCGCAACGGGCAGCCCGAACATTCTTGGGTTTGTGCCGTTTTGAGCCGGCGCGCTCAGCTTCCAATCATAATCAAGAATGATTTTTCCGTTTGTTACTTTTTCAGTCCAGCCGTTAAGCTTTAGTCTGGCATTAGCGTTTCCTCCGTTGCCGTAAGGAATCACACTGACCGCGTAATCGCCTTCTGCTCCGCTTGCTCCCTCGGTTCTTTGAAGATATACATCCTCCCCCGTAAGCGTCCAGCCAAAATCCTCGGAGAATTTTGATATAAGACTTTTGTCTTTTGTACGTTCGGTATATTCATCACCTATCGCGTTAAAACTTTCGTTTATTATCTTCGAATCGGCGTTAACGGGAAAATGTGTCTCAGCTTTTGCAAAAACATATCCCTTTACTTTAATATCCGTGAAAACAAAGCTTTCTCCGCCTGAATAAACAGAACGAGGTATTATTCTGAAATTTTTCAAATCC
Source organism: uncultured Eubacteriales bacterium (assembly GCA_900552775.1). Lineage (GTDB taxonomy): Bacteria > Bacillota > Clostridia > UMGS1883 > UMGS1540 > CALCLY01. The sequence continues at coordinate 4,265 of USAP01000081.1, forward strand.
GAAAGCTCAATGTCTCCGCTTGTATACGATTCAACAAATCCATTGCTGCCCGTAATAATAAGCTCGTACCTTTTCAGATCGTAATCTGCCGTTATCCTGACATTATATTTTCGGTTAACGCCGTATTTCCCCCCTGCAGGCAGCTGCATACCGTACGGATAAAAAGCGGGTATAACCTTATATTTCCCATCGGAATCATATAATTCAAACGTAAACCCTCCCGAAGCTGTCAGCGGCGTGACTTCAACATTTATTTCGGAAAATCCCTTTACGGGCTTTTGCAATGATTTTTCCATATATCCGTAATCCGAAGTTCTCGCGTCAAGCGTTGTAAGCTTGAGCCCGACCGTTTTGTCAAGGGTTGTTTTTTCTGCCGAAAGATGCGTTTTCAGATATGCCGATATTCCGCAATCCGATATGCCGGAGGCAGTATCAGAATCTGTAAGCTTTGAAAAATCCGCGGTGAACACATCGTCCTTTTCGCAGTTTACACGATTTATATTTATTGTGTCGGATACAATTTCAGAGCCGTAGGACGCTCTCAGTGTAAGCTTATTATCATTGTTAAATTTACTTTGCGCAATGAGATAGCTTATTTTTTGAGTATATGCTCCGTCTTCCTTTGTAATATCCGCAATCTTGCTTCCCCCGATGTAAAGCCCCGCCTCGGAATATCCCTTATCGATGCTAATATCAACCTTTACATTTTCTCCGACGCTTCTTGACGATGTAAACCTTGCTCCGTGTCCGCTAATATCGTCCGCCGTCCAATCGGAAATCGGCAGAGACGAAACTTCTTCATATTGAGAGTTTTCTTTTACCGGAAAAAATTTAGCCGTTATATATACGTTTCCTGACGCCGTGCCCGAAAGCGAAAGCTTTTTGTATTCTCCCCTGTCTGTCTCACCCGAAACATGATTATTTGAATCCAGCGGCTCTGCGTCCGCCGCGGTGAGAGTAAAGTTTAAAACATTTGACGCAAACTTTACCAAAACGCTTTTGCCGTTTTTTGAAAGAACAGCGCTTTTGCCGTCTTTTAAAATATTAATATCCGCCTTTGTATGAGCAAACCAATAAAAAGCGCTTTGCTCTTTAAAGCTCAGCTCATCGCGAACCGTCAGGGTCTGTCTGCCGTCTCCCAGCATGTAACCCCTTTTATATGAGTTTACGCCGTTATAAATTTCTGTTAAATTCAAAACAGAATATGCGGAATTTCCGCCGGATTCCATTTTTTCAAAATACGCCTGCTTATCAAGGTTTTGTCCCGGGTCGCTCCGGGTCGGATTAACAACAAGACAATTGTTTCCCTCCGCACGTATGCGATATAATTTTTTCCGCGTTTCCAAAGAATAGTAACCCGAAATATTCTTGTCATCCGCGCCCAGGTCCTCCACCCAGCTTTCTCCGAGAGCATCGAAAACAAAGCTGCCTTTTTCAAACTGAGATTCGAGAGTTTTGTTCTTTCCGGAAACAAAACCGACATAGAAGGCGTCTTCATACCAGTTTTCTCTCATGGAACCGACATTTGCGCTCTCAAAGTATTTGTCCCGCGGAAGCGTTATTTCATTATCCCCCGATAAATCCACGGGATTTGACCATAAAATCTGCTTATAGTCCGACCTTCCGTATATTTTTTTTAGAAGAGTATAATTTCTCATAAGCTCATCGTCGTTTTTTAACAGCGCCATTTGAAAGCCCTGAGAAAGTGACGGATTTGCCTCGGTTTGATTTTCGGCAAAAGAGAAAATTTTTCCCGAGGATGATTTCAGATAAAACTCATAAAACGGGCTGTCGGATACTCCGCTGCAGCTTAAAAACCCATAATCGTTTCCGCATGAATTTATAAGAGCGCCGATACAGTACGTGGTTATATAATCGCACAAATACGACCAATATGTAAAGCTTTCAAAATAACCTCCGTCAGGGCTCAAATGAACCGCCTGAAACTCAAGCGTATGCATAGAATATTCAATAAGTCTTTGAACCTCCGATTTGAAAGTCCCGTCAACATCGTCTGCTATCGCAAGGCAAACGGAAAGTATGCCGCCTGCGCAAACTGCGCCCCAGTTTCCGCAGCTGTATCTGAATTCGGCGCCTTTATATGATGACGGATTTTCATAAAATCCGAGACATATATCCAAATACTTAGACTTTATCTTTGACCTTGCCCATTGCTTTTCTGAATCGGAAAGATAGTTATGTAAAACATCATATCCTATTGCAATTCCCGGAGCAAGTCTTCCCGAATCGAGAAAATGCTTTGAGATATTCCAGTCGGGCCAGTTTAACGCATTTTGCATTTCTGCCCAGATTTTTTCGGCATATTTTTCTTCCCCGGTCAAAAGATAGGCAACCGCACATTTTTCAATCCTGTCCCGAACCTCATTGCAGGCGGAAAAAATTCTTATGCTGTCTTCAAATTTGTATTCAACCGTGCTTGTTTTTCCGACAACGACATCCGCATTTGAAACGGCGCCGCGGTATAAAGACATGCTTTTGTCGTCCGTTCTTATATTTTCTTTTATACGGTCGATTCTTTCGCTTGTCGCCCACAGATACGGATGACTTTTCCCGGATGCTTTTAAATCTTCAATAACCCTCTCTCCCGAAGGTCTTTCAAATTGCATATATCTGTAAACGATATCGGATTTTTCCATATCGTCAAGAGCTATTGAAGAATTTGAAAAATCAATCTGAGATTCGGATACTATGTACATCCCCCTGTTATCGGCATACAAATTCAAGCAAAATATTTTTTTGCAGAAATCCGCAAACGGTACATAAACGGAGCCGTTTTTCATCTCGGGGCATGCTTCCAAAACGAAGTCGGTTCCGTTTTGCAATTTACAGCTTGCCTTACCGACCTCACATACCGCGCCGTTTGCGGAAATCGAGCTTCCCGATACGTTTACTGTCTTGTTTATATATTGAAAAAGACTGACGGGAACCATAAAAACACCGTTTTCAACATATGGCGAAATATTTTCGGAGGTGTAGGTTTTCTTGACGCCGGAAGTATAAAAAGCGTCCGTGCCTTCCATAAAAACAGAGCTGCTTCCGATTATTGTCATCGCATAAGAGCTTGTATCATAATTGTCAAAGAC
>USAP01000082.1 GCA_900552775.1 uncultured Eubacteriales bacterium
AAGGCAACAAAACCAAAGCAGAAGCGTTTTCTCGAATGATTTTGAGAGAATTTAAAATACCTCGTGAAGACTTATGTTATCACGAGGTAAAAGAAGATGTATCTATTGATGAATCCCAACCTATTGAACTGCAGTTGTTATCTGCTGTTCTTGATAAAATCACTTTATCTGAATTGTCTGCAGAGCAGGTATCCAATTTATTGTTTGCAGATTATATGAAGATGTACTTGCCATTGACGAAAAAGAGAAAACGGCGTATTGAGGATACTACTTACGCAGGATATTGCGAGAACGTTGGATATCCTATTGAACCATACTTCAGAAAAAGTAAAGTGCGGTTAAAAGATTTAACTGCACGGGATATTCAAGATTTTTATGATGCACAATTAGAGCGTGTTAAATCCAATACCGTAATTCACTATCATGCAATAATAAGATTGGCGTTGTGTTATGCTCGTAAGATGGGTTATATCAAAGAAAATCCGATTGAACAAGTTGAAAAACCGGAGAAAAATAAATTTGTCGGAACCTATTGCACCTCTGATGAAGTTAATCAACTGATTTCATTAACTAAAGGAACCAAACTTGAAATTGCAGTTATTTTTGCTTGCTTTTACAGACTAAGGAGAAGCGAATGTGTTGGATTAAGGTGGTCGGCGTTTGATTTTGAAAATAACATTTTTCATATCAACCACACAGTAGTTTTAACATCTGTTAATGGTAAGCGCACACTTGTTACGAAAGATGTTGCAAAAACGGATGCAACTATAAGGTCTATGCCTTTATCCGCTGATATTAAAAAACGATTGCTTGAAATTAAGTGTATGCAAGAGAACAACAAAAAGCGGCTTAGGAAGAACTATCATAATCAATGGTCAGATTATTTGATGGTTGATGAAAAAGGTGATTTGACTTCGCCGGATTATGTTACGGATGCTTTTCGCAGGCTCGTCAAGAAAAATAAAATGAGACACATTAGATTTCATGATTTGCGACACCCGTATGTCAAGCTAAAACTAAAAATTTTATCAGCCTATTTCAGCCGCATTTTCGGTGCAAAAGTCCTTGATTTTCCACTCGATTTCAAGCCTATTATCGGGATATACGCACACTTTTTCGATAAGCATATCTGCAAGTGCCTGTGTTAAGGCGGTTTCTTTTTTTACCGCTTTTGCCGTGCGGATAACTTTTGCCCTGTTTTCAGTTTCAAGCTGTGAGCGTTCCTCCGATTTGCGGAATTTATCGTATTGAATACGGTAATTTTCGGCTTTCGTATCCAATTCAAGTTTTAACCGTTTATACTCACCAAGTGTAATTTCTGCCGTTAAAAGTTGCTCATACAAGAGTTGTTTTTTCTTTTGGCAAGCTGTTATTTGCTTTTCAATATCCGCAAGCTGCTCTGTCTTTATCTGTGCGGTATCAACCTTTGAAACATCATCAATATTCAATATGCTTTCGGCTTGTTTTGAGATTATATCAAAAATTGCTTGGTTTAATGCAACTTCCGTAATTTCCGATTTATAGCAAGGCTCCGTTTCGTCATTCCTTGTATAGCTGCACCGATATATCGGTATTTTTTTCGGCACATAATCCATTGCGTGCTTGCAGCAGCCGCACTCAACCTTTCCACGAAGCGGATAGCTCCGCTGTTTTTTATTCGGCTGCTTAAATGTTCGGCGTACCGCATTTGCTCTTTCAAACAATTCTTCCGAAACAATAGCACCGTGGTGGTGTGGTATCTTTATCCACTCGCTTTCATCACGCTTGACCATTTTTGTGCTGCCCACATCCTGTACCTTTTGTTTGAGCATCACAAACATACCCATATACTGTTCATTGACTATAATTCGGTTGATGGTGGAAATGCTCCAATATTTACAGTTCGGGAAACGAGAGCCGTAGTTTCCTTTAATGCCCTTGTACTGTGCAGGAGTAGGAATATTTTTATCAAACAACAGCTTTGATATATATGCGGCAGACTTGCCATCGGCGGTAAGCTCGAATATCATTTTAACCGTGCTGGCGGCTTTCTCATCTATAATCTGCTCGCCGTTATTTCCGGCTTTATAGCCGTATGTATAATTTCCCGATTTATATTCGCCACGCCGCATTTTTGTATATTTGGCACTCTTTGTTTTAACAGACAAATCACGGCTGTAATACTCGTTTACGAGATATTTCACCGCAACGGCAATGCCGCCCGTATCGCCCTTATGTTCGTCACTGTCATAGTTATCGCTGACCGATATAAACCGCACACCGAACAGAGGAAATATCTGCTGTGTAAAATATCCGACCTCTATGCTGTTCCTACCGAAACGGGAGAAGTCCTTTACCAAAATGCAATTCACTCTATAAGCTTTAACATCATTCAAAAGTTGCTGAACGGCGGGGCGTTCAAGATTAGTGCCGGAATAGCCGTTGTCAACATATTCGATAATTTCAACATTATCGCCGAGAGCTTCCGCATATTTACGGAGCAAAAGCCTTTGTGATTCAATGCTCATACTCTCAACACGCTTATCTTCAACAGACAAACGCAGATATATGGCTATAATGTATCTATCCATTTGCTATCGCCTCGCTTTCAAATTCGTTATCAAAACTATATGTTATCTCAACTCTTTTGCCTTTGTAAATATCTATTCTTGAAATCAGCTTGTCTATAAGCTCTTTGGTTAAAGTGTTGTTTTCAGCAATATCCGAAACGGCGTTCGACAGGTCGCAATATCGGTTATAGCTTTTTTCAAGCTCCAAGCGGCGGTTCTCAACCTCGGTTATCTTTTTCATCGTATCGGAGATTTTATCACCGTAGCTTTTACGCATTTCTTGATATTCCTCTTGCGTTATAATGCCGTTTACAAGGTTTTCATATAAGCTGTTCAAAAAATTCCGATTTTTAGATATGTAAGCTCTTAAATTCTTTAATTCCGCCTGTTGAGCTTCTATTTCTTTCTTATCATTCAGAGAATAGAATATCAGATTTTTTCTGTCGGCAAGTACAGACGCTTGCGATTTTATTGCGGTTATAACCACATTGAGCAAATCTTTTTCAAGAATACTGCCGTTGTCGCATCCGTCACGGTTATATCTTACACGAGTAAGACAATGCAAGTGGTAAGCATATCCGGTTTTTACTCGTTTTTCTCTGCCACGGTGTAACGCTCTGCCGCACTCGCCGCAGAAAATTTTGCCTTTCCATATATTTTCGGTGTAGGGTATTACGGTTAGCTTGCTGTGCTTATTTTTCAACTGTTCCATACGCTCCTGTGCTTTATCAAACATATCCTGTGAAATAATAGCCTCGTGCGTATTCGGTACGACTATCCATTCATCTTTGTCAACGGCGGTCTGCTTTTTAGCCAAGCTGTCACTTCTGCCCTGAACGAGCTTGCCTGTATATATTTCGTGTGTTAAGATTTGCCGAACGGTCATAGTCTGCCATAATCCGCTGCCGATACTCTTTTTTGAGGTTATATATCCCTTTTGATAGCCGTATGCACCCGGTGTTAGGATTTGCTGTTCGTTAAGCTGCAAGCATATCTCATTTGTTGACATACCACCGTTAAAAAGCTCAAATATCAGCTTGACAACGGGTGCGGTTTCGGGATTTACGATTAGCTTATGACAGTCATTCGGATCTTTCAGATAACCGTATTTCGGTCTTGCACTCACATATTGTCCGTCACGCATTGCCTGTCGTGCCTGTGTTTTGATTTTCTTTCCGATGTCCAAAGCGTAGGCTTCATTTATAATATTTTTGATATAAAGGAGCATTTTATCACCGTTTGAGGGGGTATCCGTATCAAAGTTATCGTTTACGGCAATAAACCGCACCTTCTTTTCGGGAAAGTAGGTGTCTATATAAAAGCCTGTGTCAATACTGTTTCTGCCGAGCCTTGACAAGTCCTTTACGATTACACAGTCTATCTTGCCGCTTTCAATATCATCAATCATATGCTGAAATTCGGGGCGGTGAAAGCTTGTGCCTGTTGCTCCGTTGTCGATATATACTCCTGCCAAACGCATATTTCCGTTTTGTGCGATAAAATCATCAAGTATCATCTTTTGATTTTCGATGGAATTACCCTTGTTGTGGCTGTCCTCAACCGATAATCTGATATACTGTGCCGTTTTTATGTATATAGGCATATTTTCCGGCTTTGTCTGTGCAGCAGTTATATTTTTTCTGCTTTTTCTTGCCATATCAAACCACCTCCCGATATTCGTTTAATGCGGATAATGCCTGTTCGTATTCGTCCTTGAAATTAAATGCTATCTGTATATGTGTCTTATCATAAATATGGATGCACTCTATAAGGCGGATAACAATGTTGCGGTCAATTTTATCAATGTTTTCAAAGGATTTGAAGCGTTCTATCCATTGCAGTTTTTTCGAGGTATTGTTTCTGCACTCGTTAAGCTCGGTTTTAAGCTGTTTTAATGCGTCCTCCAACCGTTTCTTGTCTTTGGAGTAGGAGGTGTTCAGCGTTTTGTAATCCTCTTTATTCAGAATACCGGAAATGTAGTTTTCATAAAGGGTTGATTTGTATTCACTTGTTTTGTCAAGCTGTTTTTGTACCTCGCTGATTTGCACCGATATTTTATTGCACATATCCTTGTTTATTGCATTGTTGTTGATGCCGCCTATTAAAGCGTTCAGAGAAGCAACATTTCTTATATGTCCCTTAATGCTGTCCGTAACACAATTTACAAGGTCGGTTTCCTTAATCATATTACCGCCTGTGCAGCCGTTTTTCTTTCCGGTGGGGCAATAATAGTAGAAGTATTTTTCGCCGTTATGTGTAACGGTTTTGCGTGTCATACGATTTCCGCAGCAGCCGCAGATTAAAATCCCCGAAAACAAATGCAGTTCATTCTTTTTCGGTGATGTTCTTGTATCTATACGCATAATTTTCTGCACAAGCTCAAAATCTTGTCTGCCGATTATTGCTTCGTGTGCGTTTTCGGTTACAAACATCTCATCGGCGTTGCGTTTTACATACTCCTTAACCTTGTAATTCGGCTTGCCGCATTTGCCTTGTATCAGCTTGCCCGTATAGATTTCGTCTTTGAGAATACGAATTACGGTTGTTGCCGACCATTTTGAATTTTCCTTGTCGCAGTAGCCGCCTGTGGGGAGTGAAATATTATTGTCCTTTTTATATTCCCTCGGCGATAGAACCGCAAGCCTGTTAAGTTCGGTTGCGATTCTCTCCGCACTGTAACCGTCTGTCCGCATTTTGAATATATCCTTTACAACCTGTGCGGCATATTCATCAATAACAAGCTGGTTTTTATTATCATCAGCCTTTTTGTAACCGTAAACGGGAACGGCTCCGACAAAATCGCCGTTTTTCCTTTTGAAATTGAGTGCCGTGCGTACCTTTACGGAAATATCACGGCAGTATTCATCGTTCATTACACCCTTAAAGGATACGGAAATATCTCCCGTAACGGCTTCCTTTGCGGTGTCTATATTATCATTTATGGCGATAAAGCGAAAACCGAGAGCAGGGAAAACTCTGCGGAGATATGTAAAGGTTTCGTTGTACTCTCTGCCGAGCCTTGATAAGTCCTTTACGATTATACAGTTGATTTTTCCGCTTTTGATGTCCTCAAGCATTGACTTAAATGCGGGTCGATCAAAAACGATTCCCGAATAACCGTCGTCTACCTGTTCATTAACGATTTTGATGTCGGGGTTTCGTTTGACAAATTCGTCAATGTATTTTCTTTGGTTTGCTATGCTGTCGCTTTCGTTTGCTCTGTCGCTTGTGTAGGATAAGCGAAGATATTTTGTAGCGTTATACATAAATTTTTACCTCCTTGAAATTTACGGCTTGTCCGCAAAATCAAAGAGCATTGAATTTACCTTGTATTCAATTCTTTTTCCGTAATATATTTTATCACGGAACGGCGAACACCGCAAAAAATTATACGATAATGCTTTGCAGACAATCCTCGATGGATAAGCCTTTGTCACTGTATTTTGCCGTAACGACAAAATTTCCGCACTTAAAACAATACGGGTTTTTAATCTGCCGTATGTATTCTTTTATACGCTCCGGCTTCGGCAAGTCCTTGTTTACGGATATATCGTTTATATCCACAAGAGTGTCAGGGTTGGTTAAATCTTTAATATCTGTCATAATGCGACCTCCTTAAAAAATCTTTAATATCACAAATTAAAGCACTCATAAAATGCGTTAATTTCTGATATTAAAGTTAAGCCGTACCCGTCCCGAAAGACGGGTACAACTTATTTTCTTTGTTTTGAAGCAATTACAGACGGTGTTTTGCAAAAACACTCCATAGGAATTTCACCTCTCCGTCATCCGACCGAGCTGCCCCCATTGCCTGCGACGCTTTTAACGCTCGGACTGTGGCTGGGCAGAAGGATCATTGTCCCAGTAAAGAGTCATCGCCCGCAAAGCTGCCGCTTGCATTATGACGCTGATATTTCTCGCTCTTACAGCTTTTCATCAAGAAAGAAGGATGAAGTAGAAGCAAAGCTGTCGTCTTGGCGTATCCGTCGCTTAGCTCGTCCGTACCGGAATGTATCCGTTTGCCGTTATTCTGCACCGCCGTTATCTTGCGTGCTTTCTTTGTGAAACAAATTTATATAGCGGTTTTTGGCATAGCAAACTTGTTTATAACATTTCTCACAATATTTCTTTCCGGTGTTTCGAGTGTTTGGTCCACGAGCCTGCCGATCTGCTCGCCCATGGCCGACCCGGTTTCGGAGACGGCGGCGGACACGGGGCCGTCGGCATCCTTGTTGGTCCCAAGCAGCGCCGGCAGTGTCCTCTCGTCGATGTCCAGCAGCTTGCACAGGTAGGCGGTGTTGATGCGCCTCGATCTTTTCATCGCCGTCGAGGCGATGGTCCCGTCGCCGACGCGGCGGTACATGGTCCGCTGCGAGTAGCCGGAGACCTTCGCCGCCTGCGGGATGGTAAGCCAGGCGGGCACCCCGCTAGGCACGGCGGCGGGAGCGCTCATGGTATTCCTCCTCGATCGCTGCGCAGAGCTCGTC
>USAP01000083.1 GCA_900552775.1 uncultured Eubacteriales bacterium
TTAAGCGATATTTCATCCTGTATAAGATATGTATTTCTGTCGTCCCCGAAATAAAATCCTCTGTGATATTGATTAACATCTCTTTCATATGCCTCGCTTAAGTCGAGAACAGCATAAGCTCCATTGGATTTATTTAAGTCAGATTTTATGAGTTTTGCCTCTGCTCTTATTTTCTGACCGTAATATGTGTCGGAATCAACAGAAGGGTTAATTACCACACAATTTTCACCTTCGGGACGCTTTCTGTAATAAACATACTCTTTCATTGAGAAGTAATCTTTAAGATTATAGTCGTCCTTACCCATGTCACATGCCCAAACGGTATTATCTGCCGCAAAAACAAATTCTCCCAAATCAAGCATATCATGAGGTATACCCGTCCAGCCGCCATGATAACCGCCAAAAGTAGAGTTCGGGTCGTCTATCGAACTTTTAAATCCTCCCGAAGAGCTTGCTTCAAAATATCTGTCCAGTCCCCCGTCGTTATAATTGATATTTTTTCCGTCCGTTGCCTTTTTGTAATAATAATAAGCTTCCAAGCTTATTGATGCATTTGCAGCTTTTTTGGCGGTATACATCATCTCTGCCTGCAATGGATCATTATATCTCCATCCCATAAATTCAGCAACGCTGTTATTCATAAAATATGAATCCGCATCATGAAAATTAAATGATAAATCAGGCGATTGCAGAAAAATAAACGGATAACCCGATTGTGAAAACCCTCTTGCCGTTCCGATATTAAAGTCGGTTCCGCAGCAATTCCACAGAGTATTAAGCGCCGGAACAAAACCAAGCGCTGCATAATCCTCATATGACACACCTTCGTAATATCCTCCGTCCGGTGCAAAAAGGCTTGTAAAATTCTCCAAAGCACGAATTGAATTCTCCAAAACATATTCTTCCTCTGCCTTCATTGAATCGTCAGCGCCGATTGCACATAACAAAACTATAACACTGGAAGCACATAAACCCGGAAAATTATCTTGCCAAAAAGGATATCTCATTTCATCGGTCGCACCGGAATAAAAATTTACATGCGGCTCTACAACAAGTTTTTTTACTGCTTCTCTGACAGTTCTCAGGCTTTCTCTTCCCTCTTCAGAAGAATTCAGATAATTATAAAACGAATCATAACACTCGGCAATTGCAAATCCCCAATGAGCCGCAATAAGATTAGACGTTTTATAATTTAAACTCTCCCATTTGCACATGTCAAGCATAATTTCCGAGCCCTTTTTCGCATATTTTGTGTCTCCTGTCAAAAGATATGCTGTTGCAAGGCGCTTCAAATAAATATGAAGGCTATGAGCTGAACTTTGCCGCATTTCGGGGGACGGGTTTGCTAACTTTGTGTAATCTCTGTCTATTTCATAATCTGCCTGTAATATTGCTTCTTTATAGCTTTTCATAAACTCTTCATCCGTCTTTATTTCACTTCGGATATAGTCTACATCTTCCTGAGTTAATATCACGCGCGGGTGACTGTCCTGCGGCATATTCTCTTTAAGCTTTTCAAAAAACTCCGCTCCGGTCGGATTATCATACTGCATATATCTGTATATAAGATTTGCCGGCGTCCACTGAATTTGTCTGTCAAGAAATGTTGTTAAGTACGTTTCAACGGGATCATCAGATATTATTATCATCCCTCTAACATCCCACGAAACTTTTTTATTCAGGAGTTGTTCCGCCACGGCACGAAGAGGAAAATACAATGTTCTGTCATGCAGTTCGGGCGCCGCATTAAGTTCCCTGCTCACTCCGTCAAGTATATACGTTTTTTCCCCCACCTTCATTTTTGCTCTCGTACCTATGCTTATTTCCCCCGTGTTCTCATCAAAAACAACATCATCAAAACTGAAAAGCGAATACATGTTTCTTGGCATCATAAAAGCGCCGTTTATAATGTAGGGCTTAAAACTCTCATTTGCATACGACTGCTTTTTACCGTCTATATACATCTTGTTGTTTGTTGTCATAAACACGGTTTTTCCGCGCAAAGCGTCATTAAGTTTATCTACAGGATCCATTACAGAGTTTGCAGGCACTTCGGTCACCGTAGCGCCACTACCTCCGGATGTAAATTTTTCATCGTCAAGAAGTTCTTTTCCGCTGTAAACTCTTATATAATCAAACTGGATATCGTTAGTGCTTCCCGCCGGGGCATATATATCGAATCTAAAGAATGTAGGGTACTCTCCTTCCGCTATTGACACGGTTGTCAAATAATACCCCTCCGAATAAATATCTGCTTTTCCTTCGGGAATGTTATATTTAAAAGAATATTTTGTCCATGTTCCTGTTTTGTATGTCGCTAAATTTTCGTTCGTAATACGGCTTTTTATAGTTCCGCCGGGCATAATTTCAAAACCCATAAGCCATTTACCTGATGCGTTTTTGCCGTCTAAAATTCCAACCGAAGCACCGCCGAGCATTGAATTTACCTTAAAGCGCAAATCTACAACAAATTTTCCGGTTTCTCCGAGACCGGTTGGAAAAATATCAAAATAACTGTTTCCTCCCGAAGTATTTCCTATAAATCTTGCAAATCCGGTGCCATCATCATCAGTTTCCGCAGTAACTTTGCACTCTGCACCCGCAATTGAAATTCCGCCTGTTTTGCCGTCGTTAAACTCAATATTTCTAAGTGTTTCGGATTTCGTTTCAATGCTCTCGGTAGGAGTAAACGGCAAAATTTCATTATTTTCTTTTCCGGCTTCAAAAATAAAATTCCACGGTAAAACATCGCCGTCATATATTCTTACATCATCCATATAGAAATCGGTTTCAGTATCATCCGTATTTACTATACTCCATTCAACCTTGTCCGGAAGCCTTGAAATCGAAGACGGCATCACCCAATCTCTTATAATACATTTTTTATCTACATAAACGCTGAACAAAGATTTATTCCAGTCCGCAGCAACGGTCACGCGTTTGTAAACACCCTCAGGCAATCCGCCCGCTATGTATCCGTCGGCAAGCTTTAACTCTCTCTTTGCCGTATACTGTAAAAAACCGTATTTTGCGTTGCCGTATGTAATTGCAAAAAGAGAACCCGAAGCGTTCCCGCCTGTAATTTTAATATTTGCGCTCATAATGGTTTTTCCGCTTCCGGCTCCCGTAAGACTCACCCTCGTTTTAACAGGCTCTCCCCATGCTCTGCCAAAAAAAACTTTATTTCCGTTATCATTTATTATTCTTGTATCAACCCCCGTTACGGCGCTCATATTCCCAAACTCCCTGGCATTTTCGGCATATGATGAAAAGTTCTCGCTGTAATATATTCCGAAATTACCGTCGGCAGAGACCGAAAAAACCGGTATTGAAAAAGCTATGCACAAAAATATGGCAAGCAGTCTTTTTTTCATATACAAACCATTCCTTTCTCAGTAGATTCATCGATATATAATAAGTTGATTTACGCCGTTTGCATAAGACTTTATAAATACATATGAAGCATCGTTTTCTCCTACGGCAAATCCGTCTTTAAGCATGTCAAGTTCTCCTTGCCGTACAATTCCCTCTTTTGTGTCAAAAACAGCAACCTGTGTATTGCGGATAATCAAAGCACACAGATTATCCGTTTTATCCAGTGAATCACTATAGCTTGAGCTGAATCCCGAAACTTTGTCAACTTTAAGCGTTACAGATGAGCTGTCATGGTTATACACATATCCCGTATACTCTGTCCAGTCAAGCTGATTATTAGCCACAGCTGAAGACGTCATATCAACTTTGCGGGTTGACTGATTATATACACCGTCTATACAAAGCTTTGTAATTATACCGTTTCCGTCCCTTACAAATCTTATCACATCTCCGGGCTTTGGCACCGAGCCGTTTTTTACGAGCAGATTATATGTATCTGAGGAAACAGGGCATTTTATATATGTACCGTTATTCCAGAGTGTCAAAGTTTTGAGTACGACTCCGTCATCGGTCAGAGTATCGGCAACTCGGCTGACAACAGAAATCGGAACACTTCTGTCAAGCTTCATTCCGGCGCCTACAGCGTCATCGTACACAACAACTGCCGCAGGTTTCATTCCTTTTGTCATGTCATAAGCATCAATCAAATATGTCCCGTTTGAAAGGCTTCCTTCTCCTCCGATTTCAAAATTATCTTCATCAAATCTTGATGTGATATTCCCCTTCTGTATATCCGAAGGCACTTTGAAAATCACTGCCGAGTCAAGCAAAGCAAACGGATTGAACTGATTGTAAGAAGCATGATAATATGCTTTGACACCGTTTAAATACCTTGTAAGTGAATCATCCTCCGCAAAACTTTTGTTATATTTTTCACTTATATCAAGCGAAGAATCTATTTCTTCCGCAGTATCTATCACATCTATTCTGCCTTCTTTATTGATTCCGTATCTTATCAGCTGATATCTCGGCAAGCTGCCGTTTAATAATTTATCTTTGATTTCATTTCCTGTAGATTTTACACGTTCTCCGTCTACTGTTACATAATCCGAAAGCTTTGGATAAATAAATGTTCCCTGCCTTGTCATAACAGCTATTGAAGCTTCCGATGAAATACCGTTCTTAACGGCAAAATCCGTAAAATATCCATAGTTTAAATCACTTTTTTGATAGTCAGTAATAAAAGTTACGGTACCGTCCGATGCCAGAAGAAAAACTCCGCTGAATCCAACCGTTATGTTTATATTATTTTGAAAATATGAATTTGTTTTGTATTCTTTTCCGTCAATAAATATTTTATCTTTATACGCTTCCGTTATAGTTCCGTTAACAACATCCGAACATACCGACAGTATTTTTACATCACCTTTTTCACTTTCAAAACATGTTATAACACTTCCTGAGGTTATTTTGTCAATACCCGAAGACATTTTTTGTCCTTTTTTATACAGAGAAATTTCACAATAAGTTTCATCGTTTGATTTGCAATTTATCATTCCGGCAGGCTTTGTGTTCGAGTCGAAAATGGTTTCACTTTTCTTATCAACCGACGATACCACCATGTATCTTGCAGCAAAAACCGAAATAATATCAAATTTACCGTCACCGTTATTGTCTATAATCTCAACGCTGCTGTTTTTAAAATAAAAATCTTCCGCTTCAGGCGTTTTTGCTCTTCCGTTTTTCACAAAAGTATAAGCTTTATCCAGTTTATACACGGTCTCGCTTCCGTTTTCGTGATTGAAAACGGAAAGAACATTATCCGCAAAAGAACCTATATCTTCTGAATTTATTACAATAACATTATTTGCAGGCTTGCGATATACAGCTTTTATATTATTGTTATCATCGTCATACCAGCATATTGCGGCAAGTCCGAAAAATTTTTCCGCATCGGCAATTGCCGTATCAAAAAGCTTTCCGCCGATTCCGATTTTCTTTTCACCGGAAACATATTCGGGATCTGCCGAAAAATGACCGGCTGTCTCTATCACCCCTTCAACACGTTTTAAACCGTAGCGTTCCGAAAGAATTGTTTTACCCGCAGAACGCGATGATGTAATGTTTCCGTTCTCTACAGCGATCACCTCGCACAAATCGCAATTCATAAAATTATAAAGCAAAACCGCACAATTCGAAAATGTCATCTCATTGCTGTTTTTATTAACGCCTCGAAGTAAATCTATTTCATTTGCAACATATAAATATCCTGTGGGATACCCTCCGTAGGCTGCTGCCTGAGAAGTATACCCGAGTGCTGAAACAGTCATCTTAAGCGCTGCCGCAAAGCTTAATTTTCCATCAGGAATAAAAAGTCCGTTTCCGCTTCCTGCAATAATCTCCATTTCGGCGGCCTTGGCAATTGCCCCGAAATATGTATCTGATTCACTTACGTCAGAAAAAACTTTTTTTGTGCCGTTTGGCTGCAAATTCATCGCACGAATCAGCATATCGGCAAATTCACCCCTTGTTACATCCAAATCTGCCTCTTCCAAAGTTTTTGACGATATGTCAAGTTCCGTTATAAAATCTATACATGCTTCGTCACGCTTTGTATTTTCCGCCGCTTCAAAACTACACGGTATAATCGCAAGCGTGAGAACTATAATTAAAGAAACTATTTTTCTCAAGTTAACGTTCCTCCTTTAAAAAGGCATTATATATAAGCTGTACCGCTTCAAACCTTGTTATTGTTGCTTTTGGGACAAACATATTATTGCCGCGTCCTTTTATAATATCTGCTCCGCCAAGTGCAAAAACAGCTTTTTTTGCATAATCCGAAATTTCAGCATCATCTTCAAAATATTTTGCCGCAGCCGGTGCATTTCCGTTTTTCTCCATCATCCTGTAAATAATAAGTGATGAGTCCTCACGGGTTATATTTTCGTTAGGTGCAAATTTCCCGTTTGCCCCTTTTATGTAGCCTGACTTTGCTGCCGCCGTTACAAAAGACGCAAACCAATCTCCGTCATGTACGTCATCAAAAGCAATACCGTTATTCTCCGCATTTTTTGCAGAAATCTTCTTCACTTCTTTCGAAAACTCGTAAGAAACCTTTTCTGCCCCTTTTTCATTAAAATGAAGTCCGTCAGGAAAAAGCTCCTTGCTGTCTTTGAAAATTTCATAAAAATCAACCGAAGCTATACCTAATTCTGCACAGACATCACGTTCGGTTTTGCGCATAGCATCCATTATTTCACATGGTCTTTCTTCTAAATATTCGCCTTCAAAAACCGGTCCGGGTATTCCGACAATAATTTCCGGCGAACCGGGAAGATTTTTATATGACCGTATAAAAGATTTGAATATTTCCGCATAATTCTCTGAAATTTTATCCCAATAAATTGTCTTGGCGTCATTCGTTCCCATCATTATCAAAACAATATCGGGATTATACTCAAGAGACTCTTTATACTTTTCCGTTTTAAGATACGGATATTTGTGTTCCGAATACAAGCCGTGTGAAGACAGCCCGAAATTTTTTACTTCATAGCCGTTTCCGAGTTTATTGCTCAAAAAGTCGGTATAACTTTGTGAGGTTGTATATTTTCCGTCATTTCC
>USAP01000084.1 GCA_900552775.1 uncultured Eubacteriales bacterium
AAAGTACTAAGTGAAAATAACGGATAAATATTTTTACACAACGAATTTTTGTATTGTTTTTTTAATTCTGTCGATTTCGGTTTTGTCGTCTGTCCCAATAACAAGCGTCAAGGCTTTGCTTAAATCCACGCTGAAAATTCCCATAATGGATTTTGCATCAACAACAAATCTGTCTGCAACTATCTCAAAATCACAGCCGAAGTCGGTAACATATTCTACGAATTCTTTCACATCATCAACAGTATCCAGTTTTATTTTAATTTCACTTATCTTCGTATCGCCGATAAGAGCTAAAATATCCTCTTTGCACGGCATTACTTTAAGTGCACCTTTTTTTGTGGTAATAAGCGAAGCTCCCGCATTTGCAAAGTCCAGGATTTTTTTTAGCTTTCTGTTGTCAAACGCAGAAATATCATCGTCTGTCACAAAGCTTAATGCACAGCCGAAAAAAGTATCTCCGGCGCCTGTTTTTTTGATTGATGTAACATTATAAACAGGTGATTTTGCTTTTGCACTTCTTGTATATGCACAACTTCCGTCAGCCCCGAGAGTTATAAATACAAGCTGAATATTCGGATATTTTTCAAAAAGCTGCATTGAAGCTTTATCATAATCATTATGCCCAAACACAAATTCAATTTCATTATCTGATATTTTCAGTATATTGCATTTTGAAAATCCGTATTCTATTTCGGCTCGTGCGTCATCAAGGCTTTTCCACAGCGGTTCACGGAAATTTGGGTCAAAAGAAATTAAAGCTCCGTTTCTTATTGCCGTCTCAACAGCAAACCTTGTAGCCTTGCGAACACCGCTGTGAGTAGATGAAAGTGTTCCGAAATGGAATATTCTTGACTCTCTTATTAAATCCGCATTAACCTCATCTTTCGTCAGCATCATGTCCGCTCCGGGGTTTCTTATAAAGCTGAATTCTCTTTCGCCGTTTGCGCCGGTATGAACAAACGCAAGAGTTGTCGGCGCTGATTGATCAAAAATAAGGCCATCCGTATTTATCCCCTCACTTTTCACCGCATCGGAAAGCTGCCTTCCAAACATATCATTACCCACCTTACCGATAAAGGCAGTTTTTTTGCCGAGCTTTGAAAGCATCGCAAGCACATTGCACGGTGCACCGCCGGGATTTGCCTCGAATAACGGATTTCCCTGTTGACTCGTTCCGTTTTCGGTAAAGTCTATAAGCAATTCTCCAAGAGCTGTCACATCATATTTTTTCATTTCATTTCATTTCACCTCACTACGCAGAATATAAGTCATAATTTTTACCTGTAATTTCTTCGGTAAGACCATATACAACATTGCTTATAACATATTCGCCGTTATTGATAAATACTTCAACGAGATGCTCATCAACGTAAATCTCAAGTTCATATCCATCGTTAATAACAGGTGTTTCGGCAATAAGTCTGTAGTTACCCTTTATGTTAAATACTTCTGAACGATCCGTCGTAATCTTATCGTTTTCACGCTTTATTACATATCCGCCGACATTGATGCTTTCTCCGTTTTTTAGTGTTGTTTTCAGCATATACCCTGATTTTTTCGGAGCAGACAGCTTTGTTACAAACGAATTTTTAACATTCGTATGCGGTCTTATATATACATGATTATTCTTTACATCGACAATTCTCGGAATGCACATCATACCGCACCATTCGCCTTTTTCGGTGATAATCGTCTCAGGCATTCTCGCCCAGGCAATAACAACACGGTTTCCGTCCTTATCGGTTGTGCTTTGAGGTGCATAAAGGTCAATTCCGTAATCAAAAAGCTGATAATTCTCGGAAAGCTCCATTTTGCCTGTATTTTCATCGAATGAAGAAAGCATGCAAACCGCAACGGAATCATATCCGTTTCCGTCATTGAAAAATCCCATCGGTGAGAAGATTGTCACTCCCTTTCCTCCAATCTCGAAGAAATCGGGACATTCCCACATCCAGCCGAAGCCGTCTTTTTCGCAATAGTTGAGATATTGCCATGTTTTCAAGTCCGAGCTCTTATAGAAAAGCAGTCTGCCGTTTTTATCGACGGTACTTCCGAGAACCATATACCATGCATCTTTGCCGCGCCACACCTTAGGGTCGCGAGTATGATTTTTGTCGCCTATTTTTTTATCTTCTATGGGTGGAATAACGGTTTTTTTGTCCGTTATATTGTCGAATTTCATACCATCTTCTGAAGTTATCATAAGCTGTGCCGCCGTGAATGTATCATTAATACAGCAGTTTATATTTTCGGGATCTTCTTCAGTATAATTCACTCCCGTGTAGTAAATATACATTTTGTCTTTATATTCAATCGCACTGCCCGAAAAGCATCCGCTTCTGTCATCTGTCTTGGACGGAAAAAGAGCAATGCCTTTTTCCTCCCAATTGACAAGGTCTTTGCTCACGGCGTGTCCCCAATGCATTCTTCCCCAATGCGCGGAATACGGAAAGCATTGATAAAACAAATGATATTGGCCTTTATACCATATAAACCCGTTGGGGTCATTTATCCAGCAGTTTGGAGCCTTAAAATGAATTTTTTGCATAATGTTCTCCTTTCAGAAAAGACTTTTCTCTGTCTGTTTATCAAAAAAATGTATTCTTGACGGAACAAACACAAACTCGATGGTATCGCCCGGCTTGCTTATTTCATATTTTGAAACTCTTGCAATTGTTTGGGTGTTTGCAAAGTTGAAGTAAAGGTTATTCTCATTTCCCATAATTTCAACATTTTCAACAGTTGCAACCATTTTATTTTTTTTGTAAAGATCCATATTTTGTGCATCAACCTTAATATCCTCACCTCGGATTCCGATAATAAATTCGCCTTCTTTTCCGGCGAGATGCGACATAACGGAATCCAGAAGATCAATACTGCTTCCGTCAGAGAACACAACAGTGTTTCCCTTAACATTAACATCATAAAAATTCATTTGGGGCGAACCTATAAAGCCTGCCACAAATTTATTTGCCGGGTGTTCATAAAGATCCATCGGTTTTCCGACTTGCTGAATAATGCCGTCTTTCATAATTACAATTCGATCCGCCATCGTCATAGCCTCAACCTGGTCGTGCGTCACATAAATAGTAGTGCTTCCGAGTTCGCGATGAAGCCTGCTTATTTCCGTTCTCATGCTGACTCTGAGCTTTGCATCAAGATTTGAAAGAGGTTCGTCCATAAGAAACAATTCTTGATTTTTCACAATCGCACGTCCGAGAGCAACTCTTTGGCGTTGTCCGCCCGAAAGATTTTTCGGCTTTCTGTACCTGTATTCCGAAAGACCCAAAACATCGATTGCCCAGTCCACTTTTCTGTTAATTTCATCCTTGGGAACCTTCATGTTTTTAAGACCGTATGAAATATTCTTCTCAACCGTCATATGCGGATAAAGAGCATAGTTTTGAAATACCATTGAAATGCCTCTATCACGCGGCAACACTGTGTTCATGCGATTCCCGTTAATATACAAATCTCCGCTTGTTATTTCTTCAAATCCGGCTATCATTCTGAGCGTCGTCGATTTTCCGCATCCCGAAGGTCCTACAAAGGCGATAAATTCGCCTTTTTCTATTGAAAGATTGAAATCGGTAACCGAATTCTTTTCTGCACCCGCATATCTTTTGCACACATTTTTCATTTCTATAAAACTCATAGTTTAACCCTCCTTAGAACCTGTTGAAATAACACCTTCCACAATTTGTTTTGAGAAAAGCGAATAGATTATTATAACCGGAATTGTAATAAGCGTGATAACCGCAAGTGTTTGCCCCATTGTCGTATTGTCATTGGATGTGATGGAATTAAGACCGATTTGTGCCGTTAAAAGATTGCTTGATGTAAAAACAAGCGACGGCCAAAGATAGTCATTCCATACATTAAGGAAAGTGAAAACACTTACTGTTGCCACAACAGTTTTGGACATAGGCAAAACCATTGTAAAAAAATACTTTACGGGATTACAATGATCCAGCTGTGCCGCTTCCCATACATCATCCGGCAAGGCTACGAAAACTTGTCGGAATAAGAAAATATTAAACGGATTTACAATCATCGGAAGAACATATCCGAAAACAGTATTAAGAAGACCCATTTTAGAAACAAACATAAAGTTTATTGTGATAATTGTTTCTGTCGGTATAACCATAAGCATCATGATTACCGCAAGCCATCTGTCACGGAAAGGAAACTTGATTTTTGCAAGCGCATACCCCGCAAGCCCGTTTACTATTATACCGGAGACAATCATTATTGCCGCATAGAATAATGTGTTTAGCATATAGCGTATAAAGCTTGTATCAAAAAGAATTGCTTTGTAGTTATCAAAAAAACCTTTTCCCGGTGCGGGTGGTACAAATGCCATTGCCGAATTCATATCCGCCGTGATTGCCGCGTCCGGCTTAAAAGAGTTTGCAAGCATCCAAATCACAGGAAACAGGAAAAACAGTGACATAATAAGCATGATTACCGCAAGAGCTATATTAAATATTTTTTGCTTTTTTCTTTTCATGTCTATCCTCCTTATCCTTGGTCAAAACTGTCTGAATAATTGTAAGTATTACAACGAATACGGTAAACACAATAGCCATAGCGGACGCAAGCCCTATTTCCCAGTTTACGGTGCCCGTTTCGTAAATGTCGTAAACGATTGTATATGTCGAATGTGACGGACCGCCGCCGGTCATTACCATAGGCTGAACTATCATTCTGAATGCGCCTATTGTAACGGTTATAAAAACAAATACGCAAAGAGGCTTAAGCTCAGGAAGTGTTATATCTTTAAATCTGCTCCATGAACTTGCATGATCCATTTCGGCAGCCTCATAAAGCGCAGGGTTGATAGCCTGCAATCCGCCAAGGAAAATAATCATTTGATAACCCACTCCCTGCCACACACTCATAAATGCAATAGATGGAAGCGCTTGACTTGCACCATATATGAACGGCTGCGGTTCGACTCCAAAATTTGAAAGCATTGTATTGAGTATCCCTTCGGGGCTGTAAATCTGCATCCAAAGATTCGAAACTACCGCAAGCGACATAACTACGGGGATAAAAAACGCCACCTTGAAATACCGCTTGCATACAGTTACTCTGTTGATAAGAAGTGCCAATCCCAATGCTCCCAGTGTTTGCAACGGAACAATTATAAGCACAAATTTAACCGTATTGCCGAAAGCTGTTGTAAAAAGGTCATCTTTGAAAATGGCAGAAAAATTTTCAAGCCATACAAAGTGCGTCAGCTTAGGGTTTAACGCAAAATAATCCGTAAAGCTGTAGATAAGTGTTAATATCATCGGAATGAAGAGAAAAATCGTCATCAGAACAAGTGCAGGTCCGAAAAAAGCCATTCCGAGAATTGAATTTGATTTATTTTTCATATCATCTTGTATAACGCTTAAGTTTAGCGTTTATCCTTTCAACAGATTTATCCATTTCATCTTTAACATCTCTGCCGCTAAGTCCCACATCCTCGAGAACCTGCTGGAAAGAGATGCTTACCTGCGGATAAACAGGTGTTTTCGGTCTTGGATGACCGTAATCTCTTAATTGTTCGTAAAGCGCTTTATAATTCGCATCCTCTTCAAAAATCGTTATGCTGTCATATGCGTCATATGTTGACGGCAAGCTCTTTGAGTTTTCATAAAGCAATATTCCGCTTTCTACGCCGCTCATCCATTTTACCAACTCGGTTGCCGCTTCAATATGCTCCGTTTTTGATGTTGCCGCATATGCCCATGAGCCTGTAGGAGTATATTTCCCTCCGTCCCACTTGTCACTGACTATATACGGTGCAACACCGAGATCAATGTCACCGTAACTCTGATAAATGGTATTAACCTCCCAAGCACCGTCAAATTTAAATGCCGCACGTCCGCTTTCAAAAAGCTTTTCAACAGGTGTTGCCGACATATATTTGTTTTCCACAAGTTGTCTGAAATACTTAAACACCTCTGCATTTTCTTCGGAATTGAAATACCCATCCACCCGGAGACCGTCGCTGCTTATCAAATCGCCGCCGTTTGACCATATAAACGGTGCATAATAATAGATGCTTGACTCTCCGACCGGGAATGTCATATCGAGCGGATATCCGTTTTTGGCGTCCATTATCGGCTTAAGCTTTTTTAATATATCCGCAAATTCCGAAAATGTCCAAGGATGGTCTTTATCAGGTATATCAATTCCCGCCTCTTTAAGGATTGCCTTATTGTAATACAATCCGACACTCGATTCCATTGCGCCGAGCGCATAAAGCTTACCGTCAATAGTACCTTGTTCAATAATTGATTCCAAATAAGAGGATTTTTCCTCATCGGTCAGAGCGGCGAGTGGTTGGATTATTCCGTTTGCCGCATAAGCCGATACATTCGGTCCGTCCACCGTTATAACATCCGGCAAATCTCCCGACATAACAGATGCGTTAATTTTGTCAGAATATCCGCCGCCGCTGTCATTTCGCGGAATAAACTCAATATCGGCAAAATACTTTCCGTTGTATTTTTCATTGAAGCTTTCCACCGATTTTTTATATGCCGAGCCTTCAGGTGTGTCTTCGATTGTATGCACCCACATACTGATATACTGCTCTCCGTTGTCGTATCCACGCACATCCCCGGGTTTTACTGTTTTTGCACATCCCGTTAACATTAATGTGCCGGCAACCAGCGAAAGAGCTGCCATAAACAATGATAGCTTTTTCATAGTTATCCCTCCGACCTATTTAAGTAACCGGTTACTTTACTATCTGTATCGTATCACATAACAGGTTACTTGTCAAGTGTTCTTTTGTTTTTTGTGATAAATCACCAATAACAGCTTTCGTGTTTTGTGCGTTTTAACAGAACTGGTTACTTTACCGATTACTTTATTGATTTTATAACTGTTATATGCTATAATAAAACCGAAATGGAGGCAGAGAATATGTCAAAAAAAAATGTTACTTTTGCAATATAGATAAC
>USAP01000085.1 GCA_900552775.1 uncultured Eubacteriales bacterium
ATAAAATAATAAGAAAGGATGTGAAACAGGTGAAACTTATTCTCGGAATAGAATCCTCATGCGACGAAACGGCGGCGTCTGTTACGCTGGACGGAAGAAAAGTGCTGAGCGATATAATATGTTCCCAGGCGGATCTGCACAAGATTTACGGCGGAGTTGTGCCGGAAATTGCCTCGAGAAAGCATATGGAAGCTATAAATTATGTAATAGATGAAGCACTGAAAACCGCGGGGGTTACAAAAAACGATCTTGCGGCGGTTGCGGTTACGAACGGACCCGGTCTTATAGGCGCGCTGCTTGCAGGTCTTTCGGCGGCAAAAGGATATGCATATGCCATTAAAAAGCCGCTTGTGCCGGTAAACCACATTGTCGGTCACATAAGCGCAAACTACATCGCGCACCCGGAGCTTGAACCTCCGTTTTTATGCCTTGTGGCATCGGGCGGACACAGCCACATTGTGTATGTTTCGGACTACGGCAAATATGAAATTCTGGGCGCAACGCTTGACGACGCGGCGGGCGAAGCCTTTGACAAGGCGGCGCGCGTGCTCGGGATAGGATACCCCGGAGGGCCGCAGCTTTCGGCACTTGCGGAAAGCGGAAATCCCGACGCAATAAACTTTCCGCGCCCCGTAAACGGACTGAATTTCAGTTTCAGCGGCGTGAAAACTTCGGTTATAAACTATGTTCACAAAATGGAGCAAAAGGGAGAAGAAGTGCCGCGCGCGGATGTTGCGGCTTCTTTCCAGAATGCGATTTGCTCGGTTTTGACGGAGGTTACGGTTAAAGCAGCGCGGGAAAAAGGCGTTTCGAAGATTGCGGTTGCCGGCGGTGTTGCGGCAAACCGCGAGCTGCGCAGAAGGCTTCATGACGCGGCGGAGGAAAACGGCTTTGAATTTTTCCTGCCGCCTCCTAAGCTTTGCACCGACAACGGTGCCATGATTTCATGCGCCGGGTATTACGAATTTATGATGGGGCACACGGCGCCGCTTAATTTAAACGCCGTTGCAACACTTCGCATGTAGGTGCGGCATGGACTGTGAAATTTTAATTGCGGACGGTTTTCCCGGTATCGAAAAAATAAAAACCGGACACCGTATAAAAAGCGTGTGTCTGCAAAATCTGCCGCTTTCAATGCAGCGGCACGCCGATTTGCAGATTTGCATGACGGGGGAGAGAGAGTTTGTATGCTGTCCGGAGTGTTTTGACTATTACAGCGAAAACCTGAAGCCTTATAATATTGCGGTGTACCGCGGTACAAAAAGCGTCGGCGGCACGTACCCCGAAGACTCGGCATATAATATAGGCGTGGCAGGCAATACGGTTTTTTTGAATGAAAAAATCTGCGATAAAAGGGTGCTTGAGCGGCTTTGTATTAATAATAGGAAGATAATCCGTGTAAAACAGGGATATGCCGGCTGCTCGGCGGCATTTGTCGGCGATAAAGCTTTGATAACGGCGGACCGCGGAATTGCCGCGGCGGCGGAAAAAGCCGGGTTTGACGTGCTTTTGATTTTGCCGGGATATATAAATCTTCCGGGGTTTGACTACGGATTTATAGGCGGCTGCTGCAAAAAAATCGGAAATAAATTTTTTGTGTCGGGCAGTTTTAAAAATCATCCCGACAGGCATAAAATATATAATTTTTTGAAAAAATACAACACGGAGCCTGCGGAACTTTCGAACGGTGTTCCGCTTGACATAGGCTCTTTTTTGGCTGTGCGATAAAGAAAAGTATGAGAGGCGGAGGTGCAAGTTGTACAGAGTATCCGTTACGGGCGGAGCGCTTGACGCGACCGATATACCCAAACAACGAAATATAAAATGCGATTTACAGGGCGGCACAGCGGTTTTTTACACCGAAAATGACTGTGACATGAAGCTTTTCAAAGAAGCACTTTCGGAAAAGCTTGCCGAAATTATATGCAAAAAATACACCGTGCGTTTTCTGAAGAAAAAAATTCTGAACACATGTGACGATATCAATGCGGCGGACGTCGAAATGATAGCCGCAAAAACCGGAGACGATGCTCTGAAACTTTTTTCGGAGGATATAAAAAAACAAATTTTTGATTTTCTCAATGTGTCCGAGACGATTTCGCCGGAAGGTTTTTTGAATTTCAGGCTCGGTGAATACAAAAAAAGCGTTGAAGGCACGCTCGGCAATGAAATTGAGCGCTTTCGGACGGAGCGCGATTTTGACGATATTACAAGCCTTCTTTCGTGCTACGTTGCATCGCAGCCGCAAAAAGAAGAAATTATCCATCTGGTGGTAACGGGTTCGGGCGGATATAAGCTGCTTGACAGGTATGAAAAAAATATCACCGAGAGCGCCGTGGCGCAGATTGTGCACGAACTTGACATACGCGATTTCAGCTTTGACGATTTGCTTTTGAGCGTGCTTATCTCGCTTGCGCCGCGCAGACTTATCATACACGGTGCGGAAAATTTCAGAAGCGAGAATACAAGGCATACGCTGCTGAGAATTTTTGACGGCAGCGCGGTTTTGTGCGGAGGATGCGGTATATGCAATTCTTGACTTCGGAAAGCGTTTTTTAAGTTTTGAATGGGCTGTTTAAACAGCCCATTTTTCATGCTTTTTTTAAAGCTATTTTCTTTTGTACAGAATATGTGCGAATTTTATTCCGTTATTCTCGTTTTCGCCAAGCAGCGTGCAAGTATATTTTCCCTTGTCAAAATCGGGGAAGAAAGCATCGGCATCACCGCACGAAGCGTCAACCTCGGTGAGATAAATATTGTCTGCCGACGGAAGAAACGCTTTGTAGACGGATTCGCCGCCGATTATGAAAACCTCGTCCCCTTCGGCTTCTTTTAAAGCTTCTTCGGGTGACGGTACGGCTACGGCGCCGGGTGCTTCATAGTTTTTGTTTGAGGAAATTACAATGTTTTTTCTGCCGGGCAGCGCTTTTGGGAGAGACTCAAATGTTTTTCTTCCCATTATAATGCATTTTCCCAAAGTTGTTTTTTTAAAGAATTTAAGATCGTCCGGCAGGTGCCATATAAGGGAGTTGTTTCTGCCGAGTTCCATGTTTTTGCCTGCTGCGGCTATCATTGATATTTTCATAATTTGCTCCTTTTTTATTTTTATCCGCTTTCAATATTGTACCGTGCGGGCGATCGTGAATCACCCGTTTTATGTTCCGAAACACCAAACGGAAAAACAATCACTGTGCGATGGGAAACGAAATTTTTCCCATATGCTTGTAGTTTTCAAGCTTTACGTCCTTGCAGTCGCGGCTGTTATCAAACTCAAAAAAGTCATGAACCGCTGGATTTAGCCAAAGCTTCGGCGCGGGATAGTGTCCGTTTTTGTCAAAGCGCGAAATCTGTTCTTTTATGCCGTCAACCTGATTTACATAGATATGCGCGTCTTTTATGCTCCAGTCAAGCGTGCCGGGCGCAAGGCCTGCGGTGCGCGCGAGCATATAAAGCAGCACCGCGTACTGCGTTACGTTAAAGGGCAGCCCCAGCGGCACATCGCAAGAACGCTGGTGAACCCATGCGGAAAGCCTGCCGTCAGTTACATCCCACTCGCTGCTCCACACACAGGAGGGGAGCACGGCTGTTTCGAGATAATCGTTTTGCCACAGCGTCATTATCATGCGCCTGTCCTCGGGGTGGTTTTTTATTTTGTCTATAAGCTCCTCGGTCATGTGAAACTTTTTAACTATGTAGCCGTATGCCGTGCCGATGGTGTGCGCCCATTCTTTGCCGAAAAACTTTTTAATCTGCTTTTTCTGCGCTTTTCCGTTTTCAAACACTGCCTGTTCGGCATTCCAGCAGCCTTCTTCGTCAATCTCCCATTCGTTCCAAATATTTACGTCTCTTTCTCGCAGCCATCTCACGTCGTTTGACTGTGCCTGGTATATCCACAGCATTTCAAGAATTGCCTGGCGGATAAAAAGCTGCTTTGTTGTAAGAATCGGAAATTCTTCCGACAAATCAAGACTGAAATGGTGCGACGGGATTTTTATTGTGTTTATTCCCGTTCTGTTTTCGGCTTCAAAGCCCGTATCAAGTATTTTTTTGCATAAATTTATGTATTCCACATCCCATTTGGACATAGCATTCACCCCTTTCCTGTTATTATACAATATTTAGCAAAATATATCAACAATTTTAAAAAAAACTCTTGAAAAAAAACAAATAATATGATATACTGAAGAAAATGCTGAGAACAAGAGAGTAGTGCAAAAGCCTCTTTGAGAGAGAGCGCCGCCGCGGCTGGAAGCGGCGCAGAGAGATTTGCGTGAAGACCGCTTGGGAGCAGCGGCACGAAAAAGCTTCGGGAATGCCCGGGCGCAAGTGCCGACGTGTGCCGCGCGTTATGCGGATAATGAGTTAAAATCAAGGTGGAACCGTGCTTTGTGCACCCTTGATATATGGGCAGTCCCATGTATCCTGGGTGTTTTTTAGTATTCGGCAGGCAGACCGAAACCGATTTTTAAGTGAGATTTTATGATATTGAGAAAGGAGAACGGATATGAAAGTTATTTATCCGGACGGAGAAGTTAAAGAATGTGCAAAAGAGGAGGAACTTCACGTACTCAGGCACTCTGCGGCGCACATTATGGCACAGGCCGTGCAGAGGCTTTATCCGCAGGCAAAATTTGCTTACGGCCCGGCAAATGAAAAGGGGTTTTACTATGACGTAGACCTGGGCGGCGAAAAACTCACGGAGGAATCTTTGCAGGCTATTGAAGCCGAGATGAAGAAAATCTGCAAGGAGAATCTTCCTATTAAACCTTTCATTCTTCCGCGCGACGAGGCTGTAAAGCTTATGCGCGACAGAGGCGAGGACTACAAGGTGGAGCATATAGGCGACCTCCCCGAAGACGCAGTTATAAGCTTTTATCAGCAGGGCGACTATATCGACATGTGCGTAGGTCCGCATATAACATACACAAAGGCTTTGAAGGCATTTAAACTTATGGGCGTTTCCGGCGCGTACTGGAGAGGCGACCAATCAAACAAAATGCTCACACGTATAAACGGAACGGCATTTCTCACAAAAGATGAACTGGAGCATCACCTTAAAATGCTTGAGGAAGCGGAAAAACGCGATCACAGAAAAATAGGCAAAGAGATGGAGCTTTTCATGATGTGCGATGAGGGCCCCGGATTCCCGTTCTTCCTGCCGAAGGGAATGGCGCTTAAAAACGCGCTTATAGACTACTGGCGCGAGATTCATTACAGAGACGATTATGTTGAGGTCTCCACGCCGCTTATCATGAACAGAAGGCTGTGGGAGACAAGCGGTCACTGGGATCACTATAAAGACAATATGTATTCCACGAAAATCGATGATGAGGACTACTGCATAAAACCCATGAACTGCCCCGGCGGCGTTATGGTTTACGCTTCAAAGCCTCATTCGTACCGCGAGCTGCCGATGAGAGTCGGAGAGCTCGGTCTTGTGCACCGCCACGAGATGCGCGGCGCTCTGCACGGACTTTTCAGAGTTCGCTGCTTCACACAGGATGACGCGCATATCTTCATGAGAAAAGATCAGATTCAGGACGAAATCATGGGCGTTGTACATCTCATTAACGAGGTTTACGAGAAATTTGGCTTTAAATATTTCATTGAGCTTTCAACCCGTCCCGAGGATTCCATGGGTTCTGACGAGGACTGGGAGGCAGCTACAAACGGCCTTCGCGGCGCTTTGGAAAAACTCGGTCTTCCTTATATTATTAATGAAGGCGACGGTGCGTTCTACGGCCCGAAGATTGACTTCCATCTTGAAGACTGTCTCGGCAGAACATGGCAGTGCGGAACGATTCAGCTCGATTTCCAGATGCCTTTAAACTTCAATCTCGAGTATGTTGACGAGCACGGCGAAAAGCAGCGCCCGATTATGATTCACCGCGTTTGCTTCGGCTCTATAGAAAGATTTATCGGTATTATAACAGAGCATTTTGCCGGCAAATTCCCGGCATGGCTTGCTCCCGTACAGGTTAAAGTTATACCGGTTTCGGACAAAACTTTGGATTACTCCGAAAAGGTTTACGCGGCTATCAAAGCTTCCGGCGTAAGATGCGAGCTTGACGCGAGAAACGAAAAAGTCGGCTACAAAATCCGTGAAGCGCAGCAGGTTGAAAGAGTGCCTTACATGCTCGTACTCGGCGCAAAAGAAGCGGAGAGCGGAACTGTTTCCGTCCGTAACCGCGACACGGGCGACACGGAGGAAATGAGCCTTGACGCGTTCATGAGTTTTATTTCCGAAAAGATTAAAAACAGAGACTGATAAAAAGCGACTAATAATAGGTAATAAGTAACGGTGAACAGTGAAAAGGTGATGGTTAAAACATTTTTGACGTGTTTGTTCCAGACCTTTTCATTATTCACCGATGTCTTTTTCGCGGTAAATTAAGAGTTTTACGTGCAAGCTGTTTTATGAAATCAGTTCAAAAGTCACGTTGGGCGTTTCTTTGTGAACGTTGTCGAAAATTCGGAGCATGGTTTTGCAATATTCTCTCAGGTCATCGGGGAGAGACATAAAACCGTATATTTCTACTTTAAAACTACCTCTTTGGTAAAACAAACCACATAAACAATCCCAAAGGGCGTCCCAGTTTTCGCCGTAGTATTCGGGCAAACCGAATTCGGTTTTTAAAATACGGTGTATTTCGCCTAAGTATTTGCAGGCGGAAAAATCAAGAATTATAGGATTATCTTCTATCGGTTTAAATGCGTTTCTTCTGTGTTCTTCTTCGTAGTTCATGTAATCACTCCCGTACATATATATTTTACCATTATTTTTTTCGCAAATCAAGTGTCTTGTTGCGGCGGCAGACGCAGGCTTTTTAACCGATGATTTTTAGCGGATATTAAATATCTTCGGCAATATTTATTTAAATATAATATG
>USAP01000086.1 GCA_900552775.1 uncultured Eubacteriales bacterium
TTTTTTTTTTTTTTTAATGATACGGCGACCACCGAGATCTACACTCTTTCCCTACACGACGCTCTTCCGATCTACTTGATATTATTGCCGTTTCGGACGAGGCGGGGCTGTATCTTGCGGCGTCAAAAGACGGAAAACATGTGTTTGTGATGGGGCATTCCGAATATGACGCGGATACGCTTGACAAAGAGTATAAAAGGGATTCGGAACGCGGATTAAATCCCGAAATACCCGTAAATTACTATAAAAACAACAATCCGCTATTGCGGCCTGTTATGAGGTGGCGCGCACACTCCACGCTTCTTTTTGTAAACTGGCTTAACTACTGTGTATATCAGATTACGCCGTATAATCTGAATGAAATAAAGTAAAAAATGCTCAAATTTTGGGTTTTATGCCGATATGTATTGACAAATTTCGATTTCCGATATACAATATAAAAGATTTTGAGGTGATGCATTTGGCAGGTTTTTTTGAAACATTTACAAGAGAACTTTATGTTGCGCTTATTTCCATGCTGCCTGTTGTGGAACTCAGGGGGGCAATACCTGTCGGAATAGGAATGGGGCTTAATATTTTTGCGGTATATATTATTGCTGTTTTGGGCAACTGTATACCCGTGCCGATTATTTTGTGGCTTGCACGGCCCGCCGTAAAATGGCTGAAATCAACTAAGCTTTTAAGACCTTGCGCAGAAATGATTGAAAGAAAAACGAATAAAAACAGAGATAAAATTATGAAATACAGCGCCTTCGGGCTTTTTGTGTTTGTTGCGATACCGCTTCCGGGAACCGGAGCGTGGTCGGGAGCCATTGCAGCGGCGCTTCTCGATATGAGATTTCGCTACGCGCTGCCGAGCATCGTTGGCGGCGTTATGATGGCAGGGCTTATTATGTGTTTCGGCACAAGCGCTGTTCAGTGGATAATTAATCTGTTTTAATATACCGTTTAAGAAAGGATAGGATAATATGAAAAAATACTTTACATCCGAATCGGTGACGGAAGGTCATCCGGATAAAATGTGCGATAAAATTTCAGACAGCATATTAGACGCAATTCTGTCAGATGACAAGATGGCAAGGGTTGCGTGCGAAACCACAACAACCACAGGTCTTGTGCTTGTTATGGGAGAAATAACAACCGATTGTTATGTTGATATTCCCGATATTGTAAGAAAAACGATTAAAGAAATAGGATACGTTGATTCAAAAGGCGGATTTGATGCTGATACGTGTTCGGTTTTAAACAGTATACACGGTCAGTCACCCGATATTGCTTTAGGTGTTGATAAATCGTTTGAGAGCAAACACGGAGACAGCCTCGGCGGCGGCGCGGGAGACCAGGGAATGATGTTCGGCTATGCCTGCAACGAGACAAAAACTCTTATGCCCATGCCGATTTCGCTGGCTCACAAGCTTTCGAGAAAGCTTACGGAAGTGCGCAAAAACGGCACATTTGACTATTTGAGACCTGACGGAAAAAGCCAGGTTACGGTTGAATATGAAGATAACCTCCCCGTCAGAGTGGATACGGTTGTGATATCCACGCAGCATGACGCAGCGGCAGAGCTTGACACTATCCGCCGCGACATGATAGAAGGAGTTGTAAAACCCGTAATTCCGGCAGAACTTATAGACAACAAAACAAAGTTTTACATAAACCCCACAGGCAGATTTGTTGTAGGCGGTCCGTGCGGAGACAGCGGCCTTACGGGAAGAAAGATAATTGTTGATACATACGGCGGCTATGCGCGCCACGGCGGCGGTGCATTTTCCGGCAAGGACCCGACGAAGGTTGACCGCTCGGCATGCTACATGGCAAGATACATTGCAAAAAATCTTGTTGCGGCTTCACTTGCGGATAAATGCGAGGTTCAGCTGGCATATGCAATAGGTGTTGCAAAACCCGTGTCCGTTCGCGTTGATACTTTCGGAACAGGCAAAATGAGCGAAGATAAACTTTGTGAGCTTGTCTGCGAGCATTTCGACATGCGTCCCGATGCAATTATAGAAAGACTTGATCTGAGACGTCCGATTTACGCACAGACGGCAGCATACGGTCATTTCGGCAGAGACGATATCTCGCTTCCATGGGAAATGACAGACGAGGCTGCCAAGTTCTGATTTTCGGAAAAAGCAGTTTAACCATTTCACCCCCGTATTCATATATTGGTATGGGGGTGTATCTGTATGATGAATATTATTTTGCCTCTGTTGGCGGCGGTTTGTATAGCGGCAGCGGTTTTTATCGCGCTTTCGGCTGTGATGAGCTGCGGAGACGGAGACGAAATAGAAATAGTTATAGACGCCGACAAGGCGGGCGAAAGACTTGAAGAAGTGGTTTTGGGCACGCTTCTTGTGGCAGAAAAATATTTCAAAAATTCCGCCGTGTATATAAAAGGCGGAGAAGAAAAAAAGACAGACGCTTTGTGCAGAACATACGGCGTTTTGAAAAAATAGGGAGGAAATTCCGTTGTGCGAAAAAGCATTCGGGGTTGTTTCTGAAATAGTGTACAGAAATGACGAGAACGGATACACGGTTTGCGAAGTGACAGGCGAGCACGGCGATTTTACAGCCGTCGGAAGCCTGCCGGGCATATCCGTGGGAGAGTCGGTTGAATTTACGGGTGAATGGGTGACGCATGCGTCATACGGCGAACAGATACGCGTTTCGTCGTATAAAAGCGTGCTGCCGCAGTCCGAAATACAGGTGCTTATGTATCTGTCAAGCGGAATTATAAGGGGAATAGGACCCGTTACCGCAAAAAAAATTGTTGATAAATTCGGTTCCAAAACGCTTGAGATTATGAGGGACGAACCGTACAGGCTGGCTGAAATCAAAGGAATAAGCGCTGCAAAAGCGCATGAAGTGCATGAATCGCTTATGTCAAAGCAGGTTATGCAGTCGCTTGTCATGTTTTTGCAGCCTTACGGAATAACTCCGGCTTTTGCCCTTAAAGTTTTCAGGGCGCTCGGAGCAGATGCGGTTTCGAAAATAAAGCAAAACCCATATTGCCTTTGCTCGGTTGACGGAATAGGATTTAAAACCGCGGATTCGTTGGCGATGGGCATGGGTTTTGAAGCTTCAAACGAAGAGAGGCTGCGCGAAGGCGTGCTTTATGTCATGCGCGAAGCGGTGCAAAACGGCGATACATATTACGAGTACCGTGAGCTTACAAAAAAATCGGCGGAAGTTCTCGGCTGCTCCCGTGATGACGCGGAAAATACGATTTTTCGCCTTATAAATGAAAACAGGATTATTAAAGAAAGCGACGGAGAAAACATAAATCTTTATTTGCCGCTTTATTATAACGCCGAGCTCGGCACGGCAAAAAGACTTGCCTCGGCAGCGTGTCTGCCGCCGCTGAGCTCACGCGAAAAAATTGAAAGCATATTGAATTCCGTGGAAAGCGAAAATGCAATAATTTTGTCGCAGCAGCAGCGTGAAGCGTGTATATCCGCATGCATGAACGGCATGTTTATTATAACCGGCGGACCCGGAACGGGAAAAACAACCATAATAAAAACCATTATATCCATAATGGAGCGCATGGGGAAAACAATTGCTTTGTGCGCGCCCACGGGCAGAGCCGCAAAACGTCTTACAGAAACATGCGGCATGGAGGGTAAAACAATTCACCGTCTGCTTGAAATAAACTTTTCTGAGGGTGAGAGGCAAAGCTTTGCGCGTGATGAAACTTTCCCGGTGGACGAAGATGTTGTGATAGCTGATGAGATGAGTATGGTTGATATTATGCTTATGCATGCGCTTTTAAAGGCGCTGAAATCCGGGACAAGGCTTATTATGGCGGGAGACGCAGACCAGCTGCCGTCTGTCGGAGCCGGAAATGTGCTGCGCGATATGCTTCAAAGCGGAGTGATAAAAAGTGCACGGCTGACGGAAATATACCGCCAGGCATCGGAAAGCATGATAATTGTCAATGCGCATAGAGTAAACGGCGGTGAAATGCCGATTTTAAATAAAAAAGATAAAGATTTTTTCATGATGGAGCGCCGCAGTGCCGATGAAGTCTCGGCGGTTATTTCAGAACTTTGCGCCGTAAGACTTCCGAAAGCGTACGGATTTAACCCGCTTTTCGATATACAGGTTATCTCGCCTTCGCGCCGCGGAAAGCTTGGCGTGCAGGAACTTAACCGGATTCTTCAGGGGAGACTGAATCCGCCGGACGACAGCAAAAATGAAAAAACCGTGGGAGATACCGTTTTCCGCGAAGGCGATAAGGTTATGCAGATTAAAAATAATTATTCCATTTCGTGGACGGACGAAAGCGATGGAAAAAAGGGTGAAGGAATTTTTAACGGCGATATAGGCGTTATAGAATACATAAATAAAAACGGTGCGTATCTTGAAATTAAATTTGACGGAAGCAAGACGGCGCGCTATGAATTTTCTCAGCTTGAGGAAATCGAACTTGCATATGCCGTTACTGTGCATAAAAGTCAGGGCAGCGAATTTTCGGCGGTTATAAGTCCGATGTTTTTTGCACCGCCGCAGCTTATGAACAGAAATTTGCTTTATACCGCGCTTACAAGGGCAAAAGAGCTTGTTGTGCTTGTGGGAAGCCGCGAAGCTTTGAAAAAAATGACGGAAAATAATAAGGAGTCAAAGCGGAATTCGGGGCTTTGCAGAAGAATAAAAGAGCTTGCTATCATATAAAAAAGATTTGAAAGATATGATTTAATGTGATTTCCTGCGGTCAAAAACGGGGATTATGAATTTCAGAAAAAATTCCGAAACGGAGTGAAACTTATGTTTCTTAACGCAATTTTTCCTCCAAAGTGCATTTTTTGCGGCAAATATGTTAAAAGCAATGATTTTAAGGTTTGCAGAGAATGTGCAAAAAAGCTTGAATACAACAACAAAAAATGCAGAATATGCGCAAGGCCCACGGACGATGTGTACGGGAGCGGTCTCTGCCCCGAGTGCACAAGGCACAAGCGGCCGTTTTGCGGCGCTGCCGTGCCTTTTAAGTATAAAGGGCTTGTGAGAAACGCACTGCTGCGGTTTAAATTCGGCATGAAGGTTTCGTATGCAAAAACTTTTGCCGCATTTATTTTTACGGAGCTTTCGGCGCAGAATATCAACCCCGATATAATCACATATGTTCCCGTACATTTTCTGCGCCGCGGCAGCAGGGGATATGACCAGTGCGAACTTCTGGCGCATGAACTTTCAAAGATCACGGGAGCGGAGCTTAAAAAGCTTGTTAAAAAAACAAAACACACAAAGCCGCTTTCAACGCTCAGCGGTGCGGAGAGAAAGAAAAGCGTGAAAAATGTTTATAAATATATCGGAAAAGAAGATTTTTCGGATAAAACAATCCTGCTTCTGGACGATATTATCACAACGGGGTCCACAATTTCCGAGGTTTCGCGCATATTAAAACCTTATTGCTCCAAGATCTATATTTGTGCGGCAGCGGCGGTTGAATAAAATTTGTAAAAATTTCCTTGAATATATTTTTTGTAAAAACCAATAATAAAGCCGTGACAAGGAGCCGCATCAATGGTTTGAGAGTTGATACTTATGTTCGATTCTTTTCCGAAGGGTGTGAGTTTCTTATCACACTCTCCGGAAAAGAACCGAGGTTTGGAATGGGGATTTTATGGTTATCAGAGATATTATGAGCGATCCCGTTATTGTAATTTCACAAGATACCTCTGTTTGTGAAACCGCAAACGTAATGCGTGAACACAATATAGGTGCTGTGCCTGTGGTTGACAGCAATGATAATGTTGTCGGCATCATAACCGACAGGGATATTGTTATACGCAATACGGCAAGGGGACTTGACCCCGGGAAGACGAAAGTTTCCGATATTATGAGTGAGAATGTCACGGTTGTATCTCCGGAGGCGGAGATAGACGATGTGGCGGATATGATGTCGAGAGATAAAGTCAGAAGAATCCCGGTTGTGGAAAACAACAAGGTTATAGGAGTTGTTGCGCTTTCCGATGTTGCGCTGTGCCGCGACTATAAGATTGAATGTGCAGAGGCTCTGTGTGAGATTTCAAAATAACGGAGAATGAATACCGCTTGTGCGGTATGTCTGCAATGAACTTGCAGAAAAAACGGCGCTGCAAAAAGCAGCGTCGTTTTATTATACATATAAAAGGCTGTAAATATAATAAATAAAGTTTATCAAAAGAAAAGAAACAGCCAAAATATCGCACACTTTGTTTGCACGAAAGACTTTCCTGTGTATAAGCCAAAGTACAGAAAACAGACACGGCACGGCAAAGGGGTTGTATTTAAAATACATAGTAATATTTCCGCGCAAAAGGGAAATGATTGCTCTTGTCATGCCGCACGTCGGACATTTTATACCGAAAAGGGCTTTTATAGGGCACGTGATATCAAGAAACCGGCACATCAGAAAATACAATGTGCCGGCCGCAAGAATCAAAAAATGTTTTTTGATAATGGTTCTTTTCAATCAGACAAGAGACATAAACTTGTTGAAGTTTAATTCCTTTGCTTTTTTCTGAATTGTAAACCAATCGATTATGGTTAAAATTCCGCAGCATCCTGCTGTGAGAAGCTTTAAAATACCCATTCCGGTATCGCCTATCATAAAGCGATCAATACCGAGCGTTCCCAAAAAGATTGATACGAGCAGGATAGTTGTAGGATCCTTAAACTCAGCCGTGGAAATAAGCGAAAACTTTTCTTCGGTGATTGAGTTTAATCTTTCCCTGATAAGTACCATTTTTTCTTCGGGGAAATACTTCTGATTAGTCATGATAAACATGTCGATTCTTTGCTGATCCATATAAAACACCCAATTCTTTATGTATTTGGCAAGTATATCACCATAACTATATTATATTGGAAAAACAAAATTATGTCAAGAAAAATTT
>USAP01000087.1 GCA_900552775.1 uncultured Eubacteriales bacterium
ATCCTCGCGAAGATGATGCGAAAAACGTTTTTTTTTTTATTTGTGACGCAGAATCGGCAGACGTTATTGTGGTAAATACATGTGCCTTTATAGATGAAGCCAAATCCGAAGCTATAGATACAATTCTGGAAATGAATACTTACAGAGATCGGGGGAATCTCAAAAAGCTTATCGTAACAGGATGCATGGCAGAGCGCTATAAGGATGAAATTTTGCGCGAATTGCCGGAGGTTGATGCAATTGTGGGCGTTTCGCGTTTTGACGAGATTGCGTCTGTTATAAAAGATGAGGGCGATACTTTTTTGGGAAACGAGAATGCGGCATATCCCGAGCAGGCGAAAAGAGAAATATCCACGCCCTTTTACACCGCGTATCTGAAAATTGCCGAGGGGTGCGATAACAACTGTACATACTGTGCAATTCCGAAAATCCGCGGCAAATTCAGAAGCAGAAAAATAGAAGATATTGTTTCCGAAGCGAAAAAACTTGCGGAGGACGGCGTGCTTGAGCTTAATGTTATAGCGCAGGATACAGCTTATTACGGTACGGATCTGTACGGTGAGCCGCGCCTTGCGCAGCTGCTTGAAAAACTTTGCAAAATTGACGGAATCGAATGGATAAGGGTGCTTTATATGTATCCTGAAAGAATAGATGAAAAGCTTTTAAAGGTTTTTGTGGAAAACAAAAAGCTGGCACGCTATTTTGATATACCCATTCAGCATATCAATGACGAAATACTCAAAAAAATGGGAAGAAGAACATGCCGCAAAGAAATTCTCGAAAAAATAGAGCTTATACGAAAAGTGTTGCCGGACGCCGTTTTAAGAACGAGCCTTATAGCCGGGTTCCCCGGTGAGACGGAACGTCAGCACGAAGAGCTTTGCGAGTTTATTAAAGAAGTAAAGTTTGACAGGCTCGGGGTGTTTGCTTATTCCAGAGAAGAAGGAACGCCGGCATACAGGCTGCCGAATCAGATTGACGAAGAGACAAAGATTTTGCGGCGTGACAGGCTTATGGAAATACAAAACGGGATTTCAAAAGAACTTTGCAAAAGATTTATAGGAAAAATTCTGCCTGTTCTGGCAGAAGAAATGATAGACGGCGTGATGTGCGGCAGAAGCATATATGATGCGCCAGAAGTGGACGGAAACGTTTATTTTGAAGGCGGTGAGGAGAATATGCTCGGCGAAATCCGGAATGTGCTTATAAAAGACGCCGATGACTATGATTTAACAGGGGTGTATGCTGAATGAATATTCCAAATAAACTTACGGTTTTGAGAGTTATACTGGTGCCGATTTTTATGGCGCTTTATCTGATCCCGTCGCATGTGGCTTTTTCGATTTTCTCTTTTGAAGTTACATACGGAAGACTTCTGGCGGTGATTATATTTATTCTTGCATCCGTCACGGATTGGGCGGACGGACATATTGCCAGAAAAAACGGTCTTGTTACAAATTTTGGGAAATTTATGGATCCGCTTGCGGATAAGCTTCTCATAACGGGTGCGCTTTGCTGCCTTTTGTCGGATGGAACCGTAAACGCCGTTATAGTTATGATTATTCTTGCGAGAGAATTTATAGTTACGGGACTTCGTCTTGTTGCGGCGTCGGAGGGCATCGTGATAGCGGCGGGAATGCTCGGAAAAATCAAAACGACAATACAGATGATAACGGTTATTGCGGCAGTGATTTTTGGAAAGAATTTGGCGGTTGACATACTTTTTTGGATATCTGCGTTTATAACTGCGCTTTCGGGAGTGCAATACATAATCGACAACAGAAAGGTTTTTGAAAATCAGGATTAATTTATGGAAATACAGTTATCGGATCATTTTACTTATAAAAGACTTTTCAGATTTGTTCTGCCAAGCATTGTAATGATGGTTTTTACATCGATTTACGGTGTTGTGGATGGTTTTTTTGTTTCGAACTTTGCGGGTAAAAGTGCTTTCGCAGCCGTAAACCTTGTTATGCCGTTTATAATGATACTCGGCGGCATGGGATTTATGGTGGGAACAGGCGGTACGGCAATTGTCTCAAAAGCCTTGGGTGAAGGCGAGCCGGAAAAAGCAAACAGATATTTTTCCATGATGATTATATTTACGCTGTTTTTGGGCATTGTGCTGGCGATAGTAGGAATTACCTGCATACGCCCCGTGGCGCTGTTTTTCGGAGCAACTGAGGAAATGCTTCCCGATTGTATTACGTACGGTCGGATTGTTACGGCTTTTACTCCGGCATTTATGCTGCAGAATGTGTTTCAAAGCTTTTTTATAGCGGCTGAAAAACCGAGACTCGGTCTTAGGGCAACGCTTATTGCAGGTGTTTCAAATATGGTTTTGGACGCGGTTTTTGTCGGGGTATTCGGCATGAATACGGCAGGTGCGGCAATAGCTACGGGACTCAGTCAGTGCGTAGGCGGCATTTTCCCGCTGATTTATTTTTTACGTCCAAATTCGAGCTGTCTTGTGCTGCGTAAAGTCCGCCCGGAGATTGGGCCGATTCTAAAAGCTTGCGGAAACGGTTCTTCAGAGCTTATGAGTAATATTTCCTCATCGGTTGTAAGTATTATTTATAATTATCAGCTGATGAGATATATAGGAGAGGACGGCGTTTCGGCATACGGAACACTCATGTATGTTCAGTTTGTGTTTATTGCAGTATTTATAGGATATTCTATCGGCTGTGCACCTATAATAGGATATAATTACGGAGCGCAGAATCATTCCGAACTTAAAAATATGCTGCGCAAGAGTATCGTGACCATGGGCAGCGGCGGAGTGTTAATGGCAATTCTGGCATTTGTTTTCGCAAGACCCCTTGCGGCAATATTTGTGGGATACGATGAGGAGCTTCTAAAGCTTACAACACATGCGTTTTATTTGTTCGCATTTTCTTTTGTTTTTGCCGGATTCAATATTTTTTCATCCGCATTTTTTACGGCGCTCGGAAACGGAGGAGTGTCCGCGGCAATTTCTTTTCTTCGAACAATGGTGTTTCAAACGGCGTGCGTACTTTTGCTGCCTGTTTTATTCGGCGTTGACGGAATCTGGTGGGCAATCGGAATTGCGGAGCTGTGCGCTTTTCTTATATCGGTTTCATTTATATATGCAAGGAGAACCGATTATATGTATATTTAAATAATTCCTGTACGAACGGGAATATATATGAAAAAGACGTGTTAGGGCGTCTTTTTTTGTTTGCTTGAATATTTTAGTGTTTTAAGAACAAAATATAAACCGAGGTGATGGTATGACGGTTTCGTTTATCCGCGCCGTTATTCTGTACATTGCGGTAATGGCGGCTGTGAGGATAATGGGGAAAAGGCAGATAGGCGAGCTTCAGCCGTCGGAGCTTGTCATTACGATTATTCTTGGCGATCTGGCGTCCGTGCCCATGCAAAACACCGGGATTCCTCTTTTAAACGGAATTGTGCCCATAGTAACACTTGTTGCGCTTGAGGTCGGGATATCCGTTCTTTCGATGAAAAGCAAGAGGGTGAGGCGGATTCTTTCGGGAAAGCCGAGCGTAATAATCCGCGACGGCGAAATAGACTACAAGGAGCTTAAATATCTGCGCTTCAGCGCGGATGATTTAATGGAGGAGCTGCGCGGCAAGGATATTATAAACATAGACGATGTTCAGCTTGCAATTGTGGATACAAACGGTGAGGTCTGTATTGTTCCCAAGGCAGGGAAAAGGCCTCTCACGCCGGATGACATAGGGCTTGCGCCGCCGGAAGAGGAACTTTGGTATACCCTTGTCAGCGACGGAAAAATAATAAGCGCAAATCTTAAAAAAATCGGAAAAAGCGAAAAATGGCTGCAGGGCGAGGTAAAAAAACAAAACAGCGATATAAAAAATATACTGATTGCCGCGGCAACCAAAAGCGGAACACTGACAATTAAGGAAAAGTGAGGTGGAACATGAGAGGGACTCTTGTATCGGCTGTACTGCTGGCTTTGATAATTGTGCTTATGGCAGTGTCTCAGGCTGCCCTGCTGAGGGAAAGCGAAGGCATCAGCGCGCTTGCCGAAGAGCTGCGCGGGGCGGCAGAAGCGGAAAGCTGGGAGAACGCGCAAAATATAATGGAAGAAATAAATAAAAAATGGGAGACGGGTCAGTCATGGATTGCAATGCTCATAGATCACGAGGAGATAGACTCCGTGGTATCGACGCTTGCGGCGCTTTCGCAATATGTGAGGTACCGTGAGCTTCCCGAGCTTATGGCGGAGCTTGAAACCTTCAGGCGGCTGATAGAGCATATTCCGAGAAAGGAAAGCGCAGAGCTTCAAAATATTTTATAATGGGGAGAACAGCATGAAAGCAATTATAATGGCGGGCGGAAGCGGAACGAGACTCAGACCGCTTACCTGCACAATGCCCAAGCCGATGGCAAGAATAATGAACAAACCCGTAATGGAGTATATTACGGAGCTTCTGAAAAAGCACGGAATAACGGATATCGGCGTAACGCTCCGCTACCTTCCCGAAAGCATAAAGGAGTATTTCGGAGACGGGAGCGCATTCGGCGTAAATTTCACATACTTTACAGAGAACGAGCCGCTCGGTACGGCAGGGTCGGTTATGGCGTGCAGCGGCTTTTTGAATGAAGAT
Source organism: uncultured Eubacteriales bacterium (assembly GCA_900552775.1). Lineage (GTDB taxonomy): Bacteria > Bacillota > Clostridia > UMGS1883 > UMGS1540 > CALCLY01. Next base: position 4,620 of record USAP01000087.1, read on the forward strand.
TTTCTTGTGATAAGCGGCGATTCGTTCACGGATTTTAATCTTTCCGAAGCAATTGCTTTTCATAAAGAAAAAGAGGCAGAGGCAACGCTTATTTTGCACAGCGTAGATGTTCCCATAGAATACGGCGTTGTAGTGACGGAAAAAGACGGGAAAATATGCCGCTTTCTCGAAAAACCGGATTGGAGCCGCGTTTTCAGCGATACGGTAAACACGGGAATATATATTTTAAATCCGAGTGTTTTTGATGGGGTAACGCAAAAATCACCCGATTTTTCAAAAGATATTTTTCCGAAGCTTTTAAAAGAGAAACGAAAGCTTTTCGGCTATACGGCAAGCGGATACTGGTGCGATATCGGGGATACGGACGCATTGAGGCATTGCCATTTTGATATTTTTGACGGTAAAACATCCGTGAGTATGAATGCGCACGAAATAAAAAAAGATGTTTTCATATGTGAGGGTGCGCAAATTGAAAAAGGAGCCGTTATAAAATCACCCGCATTTATAGGCAGAGGATGTAAAATAAAGAGCGGAGCGGTTATAGACGGATATTGCGTTATAGGCGACGGAGTCATAATATCGGGAGGCGCTTCGGTGAAAAGAAGTATTTTGGGAAACGGATGCTTTATCGGAGAAAATGCGGAAATACGAGGTGCTCTTATATGTGAAAAAGCGGTTGCAAAACACGGAACATCGGTCTTTGAACAATCTGTAATAGGGTGCGGGTCAGTTCTGGGGGAAGAATCGATTATAAAACCGCGCGTAAAAATATGGCCTTACAAAAAAATCGGCTCCAAAGAAATTGTAAGTGAAAACATTGTGTGGAGAAACGGTGCGGAAAACGATCTTTTCGGAGAGGACGGTATAAGCGGAGAAATAGGAGCGGATCTCAATGCTTCTTTAATAAGTTCCGTGGGCGCGGCTTTCGGAAGTTTTTTAGAAAACGGAAAGATCGGGATTTCCTCAGACGGAACGCCGGGAGGAGTAATGCTTAAAAATGCCGTTTGCTCCGGGCTTATGTCGGGCGGAGCCAGGGTATTTGATTTCGGTGAGCAGCCGGCGGCAGTTACAAGGAGCGGTGTTCGGTATTATGGGCTTGACGGGGCGGTGCACGCATCTTCGGAGAAAAATAATATCGGAGAAATAAAACTTCTGAACGAATATGGGGCGGATATTTCTGCTCAGGAAGAGAGAAAAGTCCGGTTGCTTCTTGACAGAAGAGATTATTTTTGCGCCGGTGCGGGCGAGATTTATCCGATGAGTGAGCTGTATGAATATAAGGTGCATTATATGAAAGAGCTTGTTTCCGAAGCTTCGGTGCAGAGCGGCAATATCCGCGTGCTTATATGTGCGCGTTCCGAGTGGACACGTATGTTTTTGTCGGCAGCTGCGGCAGATTTAAATATAATATTTGATTTCACGGACAGAATATTTAATCCCGATAACTCCGCGGAAGCAAAAGAATTTGCGTCACTTGTTAAAAGAGGAAATTATAATTTCGGAGCGTTTTCCACCGCGGGCGGAGAGATTGCCGCGCTTGCGGACGAGGACGGCGAAATAATAGACAGCGATATGTACAAGGTACTTGTTCAGCTTATTATAATAAAACAATACGGAGCCGCTGCCGTAACCGATGCCGCTGCACCCTCCGTTATAGAAAGCATTGCCGAAAAATACAATGTCGGAGTAGTAAGAAAAGGGCATACGGCGCGTGATTATATGGGTGAACTGTGCAGAAATTTAAGCAGCTCCGCAGACAGAGACAGGTTTATATTAAGTTTTGATGCAGTAGGCGCGATTATCAAGCTTTCGGACTATTTGAACACAACCGGCGAGAGACTTTCCGAGCTTCGGCATGAAATACCCGATTTTTCTATATTAAGAGCTGAAATTTCGTGCAGAGAAGGGGAAAAGGGAAGAATCATAAAAAGTCTCTCCGAAGAAGAGCACGCGGAGCTGACGGAAGGAGTACGCATAACGAGCGAAAACGGTTCCGTGCTTATTATACCTCACGGCTCAAAACCGGTATGCAGAATTATAGCCGAAGGCAAGAAAGCGGAGTTCTCGGAAGAGATTGCAGCGGAATTCGGTGATAAAATTAAAAGAATTTTAAACAAAAAATAGCAAATAATTATTTAATTCGATCTGCTATGACAGAAAGGGCAGGTGCATATATTACAATGACCTGATGGAGGCTATTTACAGGCATGGCGGCAATAT
>USAP01000088.1 GCA_900552775.1 uncultured Eubacteriales bacterium
AGGAACTCGTCGCCGGAAAGGCGTGCGCACACCGTCCCGGCGGGGGTATTGTCCCGCCATTAAAATAGGAGATTAGTTATGAGCGGTAAAGCCAAAGTATTTACGGACGGTTCCGCCGGAACGACGGGACTTAAAATTGTTTCAAGACTGCGTGAAAGAGATGATGTTGAACTTATAACGCTGAGCGATGATAAGAGAAAAGACACCGAAGAGAGAAGAAAAGCCATAAACGCTGCCGACATTGCATTTTTATGCTTGCCGGACGATGCGGCGCGCGAAGCCGTTTCGATGAGTGACGGCAGCACGGTTATTATAGACACGTCAACGGCTCACAGAACCGAAGAAAGATTTGCATACGGTTTTGCCGAACTTTCGGAAAAGCATCGCGATAAAATTAAAAATTCAAAGTATATTGCTGTTCCGGGTTGTCATGCAAGCGGTTTTATAGCGCTTATATATCCGCTTTGCGAGAGCGGAGTTATAAAGAAAGACATAAATCTTTCATGTTTCAGCCTTACGGGTTATTCGGGAGGCGGCAAAAAAATGATTGCCGAATATGAAAGTGATGACAGAAGCACATTTTTGTCATCGCCGAGACAGTACGGAATTTCGCAGACCCACAAACATTTAAAAGAAATGGTTAAAATTTCGGGAATAGAAAAGGCGCCTGTTTTTTGCCCCACGGTTGCCGATTTTTACAGCGGCATGGAAGTTACGGTTCCGCTTTTTAAAAGTGATGTTTCCGTCGGAATTGAAGAAATAAAGAAAATTTATTCGGAAAAATACAATTCTGATATTGTTTTTTATCTGGAAGACAATGAGAACGGCTTTTTGGCGTCAAATAAAATGAGCGGAAAAGACAGTATGCAGATAGCGGTGTACGGAAACGACGAGAGAATGATTCTCACCGCCAGATATGACAATCTCGGAAAAGGCGCTTCGGGAGCCGCTATAGAATGTATGAATATAGCTCTCGGAGCCGATGATAAAAAAGGACTTGTTTTGTAAAGGAGAATGACTATGAGCAATATAGATATAATAAAAGGCGGAGTATGCGCCCCGCGCGGCTTTCTCGCCGCCGGAATGCATTGCGGAATACGCAAAAACAGGAGTAAAAACGATCTGTCACTTATTTTCAGCGAGAAAAAAGCTTCGGCAGCTGCCGTGTACACAAAAAATTTGGTTAAAGGCGCTCCGCTTTCGGTTACGAAAAATAATATAGAAGACGGTTTTGCACAGGCTGTAATCTGCAACAGCGGCAATGCAAATACATGCAATGCGGACGGAATCGAAATTGCCGAAAAAATGTGCAGTCTTACGGGACAGGCGCTCGGAATTAATGAAAAAGATATAATAGTGGCATCAACGGGTGTTATAGGTCAGCAGCTGCCGATAAAACCGATTGCGGACGGTATACCGCAGCTCTGCAAAGAACTTTCGAAAGATTCCTCGGCTGCTGCGGAAGGAATCATGACAACCGATACGGTTAAAAAAGAAATAGCCGTAAAGTTTGCACTCGGCGGCAAAGAGTGCACCATGGGTGCAATGGCTAAAGGCTCGGGCATGATTCATCCGAATATGGCAACAATGCTTGTGTTTATTACAACCGATGCAGCGATTTCTCCGCAGATGCTTAAAAAAGCGCTTTCGGGTGATGTTGACAACACTTTTAATATGCTCAGCATAGACGGGGATACTTCCACAAACGACATGGTTTCCGTTATGGCAAACGGCATGGCTGAAAATGCGGAAATAACGGAAGATAACGATGATTTCAAAACGTTTATGAAGGCGCTTAATACCGTGACTGTTCACCTTTGCCGCATGATTGCCGGAGACGGTGAGGGAGCGACAAAACTGCTGCAGTGCAAAGTCTGCGGCGCGAAAACCAAAGAAATTGCAAAGACCGCCGCAAAAAGCGTTGTCTGCTCTTCTCTTTTGAAAGCGGCAATGTTCGGAGCGGATGCAAATTGGGGAAGGGTGCTCTGTGCACTCGGCTACAGCGGTGCAGAGCTTGACGTTAATAAAATAGACGTTGCATTTTCATCTGAAAAAGGAAAAATAGATGTATGCAAAAACGGCAGCGGAATAGATTTTTCGGAAGATAAGGCAAAAGAAATATTGCTTTGTGAGCAAATAGATATTCTTGTTTCGCTCAATGACGGTGAATATTGTGCCGAGGCATGGGGATGCGACCTTACATACGATTATGTGAAAATCAACGGAGATTACAGGTCTTGAGAAAGGCGGGAAAGCAAATGAATAAAGTTACAAACGCTCAGCGTGCAGAAATTCTGACGCAGGCTTTGCCGTACATTCAGAATTATTACGGCAAAATAGTTGTGGTAAAGTACGGCGGAAATGCCATGATAAACGATACGCTTAAGCACCAGGTTATGGAAGACATTGTTTTGCTGTCTCTTGTCGGGGTAAAAGTGGTGCTTGTGCACGGCGGCGGACCGGAAATTTCAGACACACTCAAAAAAATAGGCAAAGAATCAAGGTTTGAAGGCGGACTGCGCGTTACCGACAAAGAAACTGTTGATGTGGTTCAGATGGTTTTGTGCGGAAAAATAAATAAAGAGCTTGTAAATCTCATAGAACAAAAAGGCGGAAAAGCAATGGGACTTTCGGGCATAGACGGATGCATGATACACGCCGTTATGAAAGACGAAAAACTTGGTTTTGTCGGAAATATTACAGGCATAAACACAGAACCTATCGATGATGTTGTTGAAAAGGGATATATTCCCGTAATAGCAGGAATAGGAAGCGGAGAAGACGGGAGCGTATACAATGTAAATGCCGATACGGCGGCGGCTTTCATAGCCGGTGCGCTCGGCGCGGAAAGGCTTATTTCAATGACGGATATTGCCGGCGTTATGAGAGACAAAAATGATCCCGAGTCCGTAATTCCTTGCATGGATATAGAAGAGGCACACGCGCTTTTTGAAGACGGAACAATAGCCGGCGGCATGATTCCCAAAGTTCAGTGCTGCATAGACGCTATTCAAAAAGGCGTTGAAAGGGTAACTATTCTCGACGGCAGGGTTCCGCATGCGCTTCTGCTTGAGACGCTTACGGACGAAGGTGCCGGAACAATGGTTGTAAAGGAGCGCAAAAAAGATGAGTGAAATAAAAGAAAGAGATCAAAAATATGTTCTCGGAACATATTCGAGATTTGATGTTGAAATTGTTTCCGGAAGCGGCTCATGCGCTGTGGATTCCGAAGGAAAAAAATATATAGATATGGGCAGCGGAATTGCCGTAAACACTTTCGGATACGCAGATAAAGAATGGGTTAAAGCGGTTACGGAACAGCTTTCGAAACTTCAGCACACTTCAAATCTTTATTACACCGAGCCGTGCGGAGAGCTTGCAGAGCTGCTTTGCAAAAAAACGGGAGCGAAAAAAGTGTTTTTTTCAAATTCCGGAGCGGAGGCAAACGAATGCGCAATAAAAACGGCGCGTAAATATGCGGAAAGCCGCGGAGTAAAAGACGGAAAGATAATAACGCTCCGGCACAGCTTTCACGGCAGAACCCTGGGAACGCTTGCCGCAACGGGACAGGATGTTTTTCATAAAGACTTTCTGCCTTTGTGCGGCGGCTTTTTGTATGCGGAACCCGGAAATACGGCAGAACTTAAAAAGCTTATTGAAACCGAAAATGTTATTGCCGTGATGTTTGAATGTATTCAGGGCGAGGGAGGCGTTCTTCCCCTTGAAAAGGAATATGTAAAGGATATGGAAAGGCTTGCGCGTGAAAAAGATATTTTGCTTATAGCCGATGAGGTTCAGTGCGGCAACGGGCGTACAGGCGCTATGTACGCATATATGAATTACGGCATCGTGCCGGATATTGTGACCACTGCAAAAGGGCTCGGCGGAGGTTTGCCCATAGGCGCCACACTCTTTTTCGATAAAACCGAAAACGTTTTAAAAGCCGGCGAACACGGCTCAACATTCGGCGGAAATCCCGCAGTGTGCGCAGGAGCAGTATCGGTTGTTTCAAGACTTAACGATGCACTTTTTGAAGATGTTAAAAGAAAGTCCGATTATATTTTTGCGGAACTTTCCGGCGCCTACGGTGTAAAAAGCGTCAGCGGAATGGGGCTTATGATCGGAATCGAAACGGAAAAAGACGCTTCCGAAGTTGTGAAAAAATGCATGGAAAACGGTGTTTTGGTTTTAAAGGCAAAAAACAAGGTTCGCCTTTTGCCGCCGCTTAACATAAGCGACAAAGAGCTTGAAAAAGCCGTTGAGGTAATTAAAAACTGTATGTAACGAAGTTTTGCGGAGAACAATGAAATGAAATTTAAAAAGATTTTTAAATACTGCAGTGCTTTTATTATTGCGGCATTCATATACCTTTTTGTTTCGCAGAACGGTGTTTCGAGTGCGGTTCCGGATGTTGTTATGAAATTGCAGATTAACAGCCCCGTTATGGAAGTAAACGGGGAGAAAAGAGAAGTTGACCCAGGGCGCACCACGGCACCGCTTGTCATAAACGGACGCACTATGGTTCCGGTTCGAACGGTTACGGAAACTTTCGGCGGCACTGCGGAGTGGAACGAAAAAGAAGGCACGGTTACGCTGCAGCTTGACGGCGATACCGTAAAACTCACACCGGGCAGCACTGAGGCAGGGTGTAACGGTAAAAAGCACACACTTGATGCAGCGCCTGCGGTGATTGAAGGAAGAACCATGCTGCCCATACGCTTTATAGCCGAAAGTTTTAATTTCGGTGTTGCGTGGGACAGTGCGGAAAGTTCTGTATACATTATTCACGATACATTAACCGAGGACGAATACAATGCTTTAACCGCTGTTTTGCCGCCGTATTCGGGAAATCCGTATACGGTGGTTAACGAAAACAAGCCTTATTTTAAAAGTTATGAAATAATAAAACCTTCGTTTGAGTATTATTCAAAGCTCGATTCTCTAAAAAGGTGCAATGTATGCCAGGCGTCGGCTTCCGAAGATCTCATGCCTTCGGAAAAACGCGGAAACATAAGTTCTGTAAAACCCACCGGATGGGTAAACGTGAAGTATGACAATATAAGCGGCGGGTATCTTTATAACCGATGCCATCTTCTGGGATATCAGCTCACGGGCGAAAATGCAAATGTGAGAAATCTTATAACCGGAACGAGGCATCTGAATGTTGACGGCATGCTGCCTTTTGAAAATAAGGTTGCGGAGTATATTAAAACAACAAAAAATCATGTGATGTACCGTGTGACTCCTGTGTTTGTTAAAAGTAATCTTGTGGCGGACGGTGTGCTCATGGAGGCATATTCGGTTGAGGATAACGGCGAAGGAATAACATTTTGCGTATATTGCTATAACGTTCAGCCGGGAATTATAATAGACTATGGAAGCGGCAGAAGCCATGCCGCATAAATACAAAGAATTAAAAAAACGAAGTGCAGCAAAACGATTTTGTTTTGCTGCACCTTCTTATCTTTAGGAAAATTATGATTATACAAGAGGATTGGGTCTGTATATAAGATGGAATATATTTCCGTCCGGATCACGGAAGAAATATGTTCTGATTCCGTTTTTTTCCGTAGGTTCCGTGAGTGTTTCAGCTCCTGCGGCTTTGATTTTTTCTACCATCGGGTCAAATTCGTCTGCCGTTACGGAAAGAGCAAAGTGGCGTATGCCACCGGCAAACATTTCGGTTTTTTCAAAAGATGACGTTTCTTTTATGATTTCTATCATTGAACCGTCGGCAGCGGCAACAAAATATGTGCCTTTTCCGTTGTCATAAACCTGCTTCATGCCGAAGACTTTGATATACCAATCCTTAAGTGCGGCTGTGTCCTTGGAACATACCGCGATGTGTTCAATACCTGCTATCATTTTTTATTCTCCGTTCTGCCCGTTTGTATTTTGATTCGGCAGCCGGGCTCTGCCAATATTTCCAAACAATATATTATCACAAAATAAAAAATAATTCAACCGTTTTCAGGTATTTTTTTTGCCATAGACGGAACGCTGCCGCTGTACGCTTTATATGTTTTGGAAAAATACGACATATTTTCAAAACCGCATTCAAGAGCCGCTTCGGAGACCGTATATTTTCCGCTTGAGAGAAGCTCGCGTGCTTTCATGCAGCGGTACATGTTGAGGTATTTTATAACGGTTGAACCTGTTATGTTTTTGAATATTCGGCAAAAATAATATTTGCTCAGCATACATTCTTCGGCAATGTCTTCAACTTTAACAGGTTCCGTGTAATTTTTGCGAATGTAACGTATTGCCGTTTTAACGGCTTCGGCCTTTACGTCGTTATGTGCAAGCTCGGGCGAAGCTTCACTGACATATTTTCTGAAAATATAGGAGAGCATAACCGAAATATAACCTTTTGCACCTTCTTTTGAATATTTGTCATGCAGTTGCAGTTCGGAACAAATACCTTCGTATAAACCGGATACGCGCGCATCTTTGATTACCGGGCAAAGGTTTTCGCTTGTCACGGAAAAACCGAGCTTTTCGCAATATTCGGTTGAGATTATGAGGCAGTAGTATTTGACGGTTCCGCCAATCGGGTCAACGTGGTGCACGCAGTTTGGATTTATAATTATAATATCGTCGCATTCGGCAGAAAAAGTTTCGGCATTTACAGTCACGTTTGCCCTGCCTTCTCTGAAATACAGTATTTCCAGTGCGTCGTGCCAGTGGGTGTCGCAAAAATCGTGTTCCGAAAGCAATGTATCAAAGTGAAAAAGTATTGGAAAATTCGGATCTGTGTGTGTATGCAGCTCATATCTTGCATTGCGCATGGCAAAAATCCTTTCAAAAAGTTTTAT
>USAP01000089.1 GCA_900552775.1 uncultured Eubacteriales bacterium
TTACGATGAAAACGCCTTTATAGTAGTAAGCGAGGCAGGAGAGATCTTAGGCGAGGGCTTTAAGGCACCGAACGTCGGGCGGTGAAATATCTTTGGCAAAAAGCTTAAAAAAGTTTTTTTGTATTGTGTAAATTTGCTCTTGAATTTTCAATAATTTGTGGTATAATATTTCTCACACTAACAAGATATTGTGTCTGAATATTCGTTATCGGGGGGATTTGAAAAAATGAAGATTATTAAAAGAAACGGATCAGAGGTTCAATTTGATGAAAACAAGATAATCAAAGCTATTACAAAGGCAAATGATGCTGTTTTGGAAGACGCGAGAATGACCCCGAAGCAGATAGAAAGAATAGGCGAGAGGGTTGTTTTGGCATGCGAGTCTTTGGGTCATTCGCCGAGCGTGGAGGAAGTGCAGGACCTTGTTGAACGCCAGATTATGGCGCACGGCGCATTCGAAGTTGCGAAAGCGTATATTACATACAGATATACAAGAGCACTTGTACGTCAGTCAAACACCACGGATGACAAAATTTTAAGCCTTATAGAGTGCAACAACGAGGAGGCAAAACAGGAAAATTCAAATAAAAACCCTGTTGTAAACTCAACGCAGAGAGATTATATGGCAGGGGAAGTGTCAAGAGATATCACAAACAGACTTTTGCTCCCCAAAGACATTGTTGACGCTCACAACAAAGGAATAATTCATTTTCATGACAGCGATTATTATGCGCAGCACATGCATAACTGCGACCTTGTAAACCTTGAGGACATGCTGCAAAACGGCACCGTTATAACCGGAACGCTTATAGAGCGCCCGCACAGCTTTTCAACCGCCTGCAACATTGCAACGCAGATTATAGCGCAGGTGGCTTCAAACCAATACGGCGGACAGTCGATATCGCTTGCGCACCTTGCGCCGTTTGTTCAGGTCAGCCGCGAGAAAATCGAAAAGGATTTAAAGCGCGAGCTTGCCGAAATCAATATTGAGCTTCCCGAAGAAACTTTCAAAGATATTGTTGAAAAGCGCCTCCGCGTTGAAATCAGAAAAGGCGTTCAGACAATACAGTATCAGGTTGTAACGCTTCTTACAACAAACGGTCAGGCGCCGTTTGTGACGGTGTTTATGTACCTTAACGAGGCGAAAAACGAACAGGAAAAGAAAGATCTGGCGGTTATAATAGAAGAAGTTTTGGAGCAGCGCCGCAAGGGAGTTAAAAACGAAAAGGGAGTTTGGGTGACGCCTGCATTTCCGAAGCTTATATATGTTTTGGAGGAGGATAATATACACGAGGGAGACAAGTATTATTATCTTACAAAGCTTGCGGCAAAATGCACGGCGAAGAGAATGGTTCCCGATTATATTTCCGAGAAAATCATGCTCGAGAAAAAAATCGACAAAAACGGAGAGGGTCATTGCTATACATGCATGGGCTGCCGCAGCTTTTTGACGCCGTACTTGGACGAGGACGGCAAGCCTAAGTATTACGGAAGGTTCAACCAGGGCGTGGTAACGGTAAATCTTGTTGACATCGGTCTTTCGGCAAACAAAAATATGGACGAATTCTGGAAAATTTTTGACGAGCGCATGGAACTTTGCCACAGAGCATTGCAGTGCAGACATGAGAGACTTTCCGGCACCGTTTCGGACGTTGCGCCGATTTTGTGGCAATACGGCGCCCTTTTAAGACTTAAAAAAGGTGAGAAGATAGATAAATATCTTCACGGCGGCTATTCGACGCTGTCGCTGGGATATGCGGGTCTCTGGGAGTGCGTTTACAGCCTTATCGGCAAAAAGCTGACAGAGCCCGAGGGTGAAAAACTCGGACTTGAGATAATGGAAAAATTAAACGAGTATACGTCTGAATGGAAAGCGGAAGAAAACATAGATTATTCGATTTACGGCACGCCGCTTGAAAGCACGACGTATAAATTTGCAAAATGTTTGCAGAAACGCTTCGGCGTTGTAAAGGGAGTTACTGACAAGGGCTACATAACAAACAGCTATCACATTCACGTAACGGAGAAGATAAACGCGTTTGACAAGCTTGCTTTTGAGGCAAAGTTTCAGGCGCTTTCGCCGGGCGGTGCGATAAGCTATGTGGAAGTTCCGGATATGCAGGATAATATCGAAGCTGTTTTGGAAATCATGAAATTTATTTATGACCACATTATGTATGCCGAGCTCAACACAAAGAGCGACTATTGCCAAAAGTGCGGCTGGGACGGCGAAATCGAGATAAAAGAACATGACGGCAAGCTTATTTGGACATGTCCGCAGTGCGGCAATACCGATCAGGACACGATGAATGTTGCGCGCAGAACATGCGGATATATAGGCACGCAGTTTTGGAACCAGGGCAGAACTCAGGAAATAAAAGAAAGGGTTATGCATTTATAAGAGTGTGCCCGGAGTGAAACGGAGAACAAAAATGCATTACGGAGAAATTAAAAATTGCGATATTGCAAACGGAATCGGGGTGCGCGTGACGCTTTTTGTGTCGGGATGCGAAAACCGCTGCAAAAACTGTTTTCAGCCCGAAACGTGGAATTTTGAATACGGAAAACCGTTTACAAAAGAAACAGAGGAATATATTTTCACGCTGCTTTCGGCTCCGTACATAAAAGGTCTGACGGTTTTGGGCGGAGAACCTTTTGAGCCTTCCAATCAGCGCGCGCTGTATCCTTTTCTGAAAGAGGTTAAAAGCCGCTTTGAAGACAAAACAATTTGGATGTTTACGGGGTTTACGTATGAAGAACTTCATGACAGCGGCTGCCGCGGAAACTGCGAAGTGACGGACAAAATTTTGTCGCTTGCGGATGTGCTTGTTGACGGAAGGTATGTTGACGAACTTAAAAATATTGCGCTTCGCTTCCGCGGTTCGTCAAACCAGAGAATAATAGATTTGAAAAAAACCTCGGCAGAGGGTGAAATTGTGCCGTGGGAAGAATAACGCAATATTTTGTAAGAGGGGCTGTGGCTAAAAAGTCGGTTGACTTTTTAGCCGCAGCCCCTTGACTTTATAATAACAACGCAGAATAAATCATATTTTTCTTTTATTTGAATAACAATACGCGGACAAGGCAAAAATAGCTTTAAAGGAATGATGATTTTGAACGCTAAAACAAGTTTTATTATTTTGCTTTTTCTTATTATAGCAGCGCTTACGGCTTTTTTTATAACGCAGGGCGAAAAGCACGATGAGCGCGGGAGCGTATTTGTTTGGGAGGAATGTATATGAACATGAGCAATGATGAGTACGGCAGATTGGCGGACAGGAGAACGCCTGATTCTCCGATACTGAAAAACTGCATTTGTGCTTTCGTAATCGGGGGACTTATATGCACATTGGGGCAATGCATAATAAATTTATGCAAGGCAAACGGCATGAGTTTTGAGGACGCGGCGTCCGTTACGGCTGCGGCGCTCATCTTTTTGAGCGCGCTTTTGACGGGACTTGACATATATAAACATATTGCAAAATTTGCGGGCGCCGGGACGCTTGTTCCGATAACGGGGTTTGCAAACGCGGTTGTGGCGCCGGCGATTGAGTTTCGCTCGGAGGGGCTTGTTCTCGGAATGGGCGCGAAAATGTTTGTTATTGCGGGCCCTGTTATAGTGTACGGAACACTAAGCTCGGTTATAGCCGGAATTATTTATTTTATTATAAAATAAGAGGTGGAAAAATGGGGAGAATCGGAAAACAGACGGTTAATTTTCCTTCGGCGCCACGCATTGAAGCGTATATCTCGGTCGTCGGAAAAAAGGAAAGCGAAGGACCTTTGGGAGAATGCTTTGACGTAATAACAAAAGACGCCTTTTTGGGAGAGGAAACATGGGAAAAAGCCGAAAGCCGGCTTTTTGAAACCGGGTATAATTCAATTCTTCAAAAGGCGGGAATCTCATCGGGGGATATAAACTATATTTTTGCCGGAGATCTTCTGAATCAGTGCACCGCGTCGGCGTTCGGAATGAAGGACTGCAATGTGCCGTATTTCGGAATATTCGGCGCATGCTCGACAATGGCGGAGGGCATGACTCTTGCGGCAATGCTGACAGACGGAGGGTTTTCCGAGAAATCCGTTGCCGCTGCCGGCAGCCATTTCTGCTCGGCGGAAAAGCAGTTTCGGTTTCCGCTTGAATACGGCGGTCAGCGGCCGCCCTCCGCGCAGTGGACGGTTACGGGGTTCGGCGCGGTCTGCATAGGCAAAACGGGCAATGTGAAAATTACGGAAGCCACAACCGGCATAATAACCGACTACGGAATAAAAGACGCGGCAAACATGGGCGCCGCCATGGCTCCGGCTTTTGTCTCAACGCTCTGCGCACACTTTAAAGACACCGGGAGAACGCCTTCGTATTACGACATGATTCTTTCTGGAGATTTGGGTCTTGTGGGAAAAGACATAGCAAATGAACTTATGAAAAAAGAAGGTTATGACATTTCTGAAAATTACAATGACTGCGGAGCCATGATTTTTGACCCCGAAAGCCAGGACACCCATTCGGGCGGAAGCGGCTGCGGATGCAGCGCAAGCGTGCTGTGCGGATATATTCTGCCGAGAATGGAAATCGGAGAGCTCAAAAACGTTTTATTCATAGCAACGGGCGCGCTTATGAGCCCCACTTCATCGCAGCAGGGAAACTCGATTCCGTCCGTGGCGCATGCCATAGCGTTAAACTCTGCGATGTGATTTTCTTACTCTCTTTTCCAGTCGGGCAGAGAGAGTACGGCGTGAAAAATCCTTTCGGGAAGCCCCGGATTTTCCTTGGCGAGAGACGCCAAAAGCTCTTTTATATACTGTCTTTTTGTGAACCCGTCAGCCGGGCAGGGGTTGTGAATAACGGGACTTCCGCTGCGGCGTATAAAGCTTTTTATATCGTTTTCGGTCATATAAATAAGCGGACGTATAACGTGAATATCCTGTCTGTCAAGATATGTCACGGGAGAAAAACAGCCGAGCCGTCCTTCGTAAAAAAGGCACAGGAAAAAAGTTTCTATAACATCGTCAAAGTGGTGCCCGAGCGCAACTTTGTTGCAGCCGTATTTTTTGGCGGTGTTATGAAGTGCGCCGCGGCGCAGCTTGGCGCACAGCGAGCAGGGATTTTTTTCTTTCCTGATATCAAAAAGAATTGTTTTGATATTTGTTTTTTCTGTTATAAGATTCATTCCTGCTTTTTCAAAACATGAAACAAGCGGAGAGAAATCCGTTTCCTCATAACCCATATCGAGAGTTATGGGAACAACTTCAAATTTTTTCGGATAAAACCGTGACAGAGCGTGAAGCCCCAAAGCGAGTGTCACGCTGTCTTTGCCGCCGGAAACGCCGACGGCTATTTTATCGCCTTCGTTTATCATTGAATAGTCATCCGCCGCGCGGCGGAGATGTGAGAGTACGCGCTGCAATTATATATGCCTGCCTTTCTATTTGATTCTTATCATTTTTTCCATGTCTTCTTTTCGGCGTGCTTCGCGCATTTTGCGGCGGCGTATTTTTGCACGTCTTTTCTTTTCCGCGGATATCAGGAGCAGCAAAATAACCGCAAATGCCGCAATTACATAAACTCCGATGGCTTTTATTATTTTATATACGGGTCTGAAAATGAAAGCAAGCGGCATTTTTTTGTATTGTGATACAGCGGCGAGGCTGCATGAAGCAATCGTGGTGCCGCCGTATAAAAATTCAACATTTCCCAAAACCTCACCCGCCTCTATGGGAGCGGAGATGTTTTTGTTAAGCGTAATATTTTTTGTAACCGCAGACGGGTCCGCGCCTTCGGGCAAAACCACGGAAATTGTTTCCGACGCTTCCAGGATAGCGTTGTCGGCATACGAATTGCGGAGCGGAACGCTGCTTAAAATATCGCCCTTTGAGGCTATAACGCTTGATTTGAGAGTGTTTATTCCGTATGACAAAAGTTTTTTGCTGTCAACAAACGAAAACATTTCTTCGGCTTTCGGGTCTGCGCCGAAAACGGCGGCAATAAGCTGCCTGTCGGAGGTTTCCGCGGCGGAAACGAGGCAGTAACCGGCTTCGGTGGTGTAGCCCGTTTTAATGCCCTTGGCATATTCATAATAGTATTTTGAAGAGCGCGAAAGCAGCTGATTTGTTGATACCAGATTTCTTTCCGGCTGCATATTGGTTGCCGGAATGGTGTATTCTCTGTTTGACACGGCTTCTTTAAAAAGAGGCAGCGTCATGGCGTAGCGCGCGATTTTTGCCATATCCGCGGGAGTTGTATAATGGTTTTCGTCATGCAGACCGTGCGGATTCTGAAAATGAGTGGAGGCGGCGCCGAGCTCGGCGGCTTTTTCGTTCATAAGTTTTACAAATTCTTCGGAGGAGCCCGCAATGTTTTCCGCAAGCACATTTGCCGCGTCGTTTGCGGAGGCTATGAGAAGCGCAAATATAAGGTCGTGATAAGACATCTGCTCACCTTCGAGAAGGTTTGCCTTGCTGCTGTCAAATGAAATTGAGTTTACGGCTGCATAGCTTGCCGTGAACATATCGGAAAGACGGCCTTCGGAATGCTCTATTGCTATAATCGCCGTCATAATCTTTGTTGTGCTTGCCGGATACACGCGTGCGTCTTTGTTTTTGTCAAAGAGCACAAGTCCGCTTGAGGCGTCCACGAGGACGGCGGACGGCACCGAAAGCTCCGGCGCCGCTGCGCACGGCAGCGAAAAAAGCATTATAAAACCCATTATTGCGCCTGTATTGCGCCCCGCCCCCGGCCGACGACGAGAAGCTCGGCGTACCTCTGGTGACGACGTTCGACATGGAGGCCAAACCC
>USAP01000090.1 GCA_900552775.1 uncultured Eubacteriales bacterium
AAGGCAAAACGCATTATAGACGTTTCAATGGAATTGGGACTTAAAAACAACGGAATAATTGCTTTTTGCGATGTTAGGGGTTATCCTTCGGCGGCGCTTGAATGGGATATGCATATCTGGTGGCCGCAATGTGAAGCCATGATTGCAAACAGGCTCTGCTACAGCGTTACGGGCGAACAGAAATATATGGATAATTTCAAGAAGCTTGAAGAATATGTGTTTTCTCATTTTGCGGACGAGAAAAACGGCGAGTGGTACGGATATATGCACTATGACGGAACTGTTGCCAACAGACTGAAGGGCAATATATCAAAAGGACTTTTCCATTTGCCGAGAATGCTCATGGAAATTTACTTCATCGAAAACGATATGCCTCTTTTTTAAGAATGCAAAAACTTGACAATGACGCTTTTTTTGTGTATAATAATAAGAAAAGAAAAAATAATGCCGCATGCGGCGGAACGGAGACGAGAATATGGGTCAGAATTTAGCACAAAAAATAATATCTGCGCATCTTGTTTCGGGAGAAATGAAAGCGGGAAGCGAAATTTCAATAAGAATTGATCAGACGCTTACGCAGGATTCAACCGGTACTATGGCGTATCTTCAGTTTGAAGCAATGGGGATTGACAGGGTTAAAACAAAGAAATCCGTTGCATATATCGACCATAATACGCTTCAGGCAGGTTTTGAAAACGCAGATGATCATAAATATATACAGACCGTGGCTTCCAAACACGGAATTTATTTTTCGCGCCCCGGAAACGGTATCTGCCATCAGGTGCAGCTTGAAAGATTCGGCGTGCCGGGTATGACGCTTCTGGGCTCGGACAGCCACACGCCGACGGGCGGCGGCATAGGTATGCTTGCAATAGGCGCTGGCGGACTTGACGTTGCGGTTGCAATGGGAGGCGGCGCATATTACCTTTCCATGCCTAAAGTAATCAAAGTAAACCTCAAAGGCAAGCTTACGGGATATGCGGCTGCAAAAGATATAATCCTTGAAGTGCTGCGTGTGCTTTCTGTTAAAGGCGGCGTGGGAAAAGTTGTTGAATATGCCGGCGAAGGCGTAAAATCGCTTACGGTGCCGGAAAGAGCAACAATCACAAATATGGGTGCCGAGCTCGGTGCAACAACTTCGATTTTCCCGTCAGACGAAGTGACGAGAGAGTTTTTAAAGGCGCAGGACAGAGAAGAGGATTTCACCGAAATTCTGCCCGATGCAGACGCTGTATATGACGAAGAAATTGAAATTGATTTATCTTCCTTAAAGCCTATGGCAGCAATGCCGCACAGCCCCGATAATGTAAAATCGGTTGATGAAATAGGCAAGATAAAGGTTGACCAGGTTGCGATAGGCAGCTGCACAAACTCTTCATATATGGATATGATGAAGGTTGCGGCAATTCTTAAAGGAAAAACGGTTCACCCGGATGTAAGCCTTGTTATAGCACCAGGTTCAAAACAGGTTTTAAATACATTGGCGCAAAACGGCGCTTTGGCTGATATGGTTGCGGCAGGCGCAAGAATACTTGAATCTGCATGCGGCCCGTGCATAGGCATGGGACAGGCTCCGAGAACAAACGCCGTGTCGCTCAGAACATTTAACCGTAATTTCGAAGGCAGAAGCGGAACAAAATCCGCGCAGGTGTATCTTGTAAGCCCGGAGGTTGCGGCATATTCGGCAATATGCGGTGTGCTCGCAGACCCCTCCGAGCTCGGTGAAAGACTTGACATAAAGCAGCCCGAGCATTTCCTTGTTAATGACAACATGGTTATTCCTCCGGCTCCCGAAGGAAATGACGTTGAAGTAATTAAGGGACCCAACATAAAGGAATTTCCTCTTAACAAAAAGCTTGAGGGAGATATTGACTGCAAGACCCTTATTAAAGTCGGCGATAATATCACGACGGATCATATTATGCCCTCAAACGCAAAGCTTTTGCCGTTCCGCTCGAATATACCTCATCTTGCGGATTTCTGTCTCACGCCCTGTGACCCGGATTTCCCGAAGAGAGCTAAAGAAAACGGCGGCGGAATTATTGTGGGCGGCTCAAACTACGGTCAGGGTTCATCGCGTGAACATGCTGCTCTTGCTCCTCTGTACCTCGGTGTGCGCGCCGTAATTACAAAGAGCTTTGCAAGAATACATATGGCAAATCTTATTAATTCCGGTATATTGCCGCTTACCTTCCAAAATGAGAGCGACTATGACAGAATTGACGAGGGTGACGAGCTTGTTATAAAAGACGCGGCGGCTCAGATTAAAGCCGGAGATGTTGTTACGGTTACAAACAAGACAAAGGGATTTGATTTTAAAACGGATATTTCGCTTTCTGACAGACTTCGCGAAATTATCCTTGAAGGCGGTCTCATAAACTTTATGAGAGCTATGAATAAAAGATAAAGGAGAAAAAAGATGAATGAAGCAATAAAACTTGCTGCCGATAAGTTTGCAAAAGTACTTGAAAAGCAAATGGAACGCAACGAAAGAATAAAAGCGCAGAAGGATTTTCTTGATTTTGAAAATCTCCCGAAAATAATAATCGGTGTTGCCGGAGGTGACGGTATCGGCCCGGCAATCACGCATGAAGCGCACAGAATACTTGAATTCCTTTTAGCGGATGAAGTTAAAAGCGGTAAAGTGGAATTTAAAGTAATAGACGGTCTTACAATCGAAAACAGAGTTAAAGCAATGAAAGCAATTCCGGATGATGTTCTTGCGGAACTTAAAGAGTGTCATGTTATTTTGAAAGGACCTACAACCACACCGCGCAAAGGCGATCCGTGGCCGAATATAGAAAGCGCCAATGTTGCAATGAGAAAAGAGCTTGACCTTTTTGCAAATGTTCGCCCTGTTAAGGTTCCGGAAAAAGGGATTGATTGGACTTTCTTCCGTGAAAATACGGAGGGTTCTTATGCTGTTGGAAGCGACGGCGTAAATGTAACGGACGAACTTGCAATAGACTTCTGCGTTACCACAACAGAGGGTACGGAAAGAATTGCCAGAGCCGCTTTCGATTATGCAAAGAAAAACGGCAAAACAAGAGTTACATGTGTTACAAAAGCTAATGTAATAAAGACAACCGACGGTAAATTCCTTGAAATATGCGGAAAAGTTGCTTCCGAATATGAAGGAATAGATTTCGACGATTGGTATATAGATATAATGACGGCAAAACTGGTTGACGAAAAACGCCGCACAGGCTTCCAGGTTGTTGTTCTTCCCAATCTTTACGGTGATATTATCACGGACGAAGCGGCAGAGTTTCAGGGCGGCGTAGGAACTGCGGGCAGTGCAAACCTCGGTAAGAGATATGCAATGTTTGAAGCTATTCACGGAAGCGCTCCGAGAATGGTTGCCGAAGGCAGAGATAAATATGCCGATCCTTCAAGCATTATAAGAGCTGCGGTTATGCTTCTTTCGCATATCGGATACCAGGAAAAAGCAGATAAACTTGCAAGAGCTCTTGATATTTGCATGTATGAAGAAAAGAAACTTGTTATGACAGGACGAGACAACGGCGCAACCTCTGCCGAATATGCAGATTATATAATGGATACTATAAAGTCTCTTTAATTTATAAGAAAAGGAACTTAATCTATAATGGAAACAAATAAAAAAGTTTCACAGGTTGTTGTAAGAAGACTCCCGAGATACTATAGGTATCTCGCGGAGCTTGAAGCGGAAGGAAAAGATAGAATTTCTTCTATGGAGCTTGCGAAAAGAATGAATGTAACCGCTTCACAAATAAGGCAGGACTTTAACTGTTTCGGCGGTTTCGGGCAGCAGGGATACGGTTATAATGTCAGCGAGCTTTACGTCACAATAAGCAAAATACTCGGTCTTGACAAGGGACATAAGACGGTTATAATCGGAGCGGGAAATCTCGGCCATGCGATAGCAAATTATCACGGATTTGAAAAACGCGGTTTTAAACTTGTCGGCATTTTTGATGAGGATAAAGGCGTTTGCGGCAATGTTATAAACGGAATCCGCGTTATGCCGATTGATGAAATGGACGAGGTTTTCAAAACGTATTCACCTGATATAGCCGTGCTGACAATTCCGAAAGATGTGGCACAAAGCATCACTGATAAGGTTTGTGCGCTCGGAATCCGCGGAATCTGGAATTTTTCGCACAAGGAACTGAAAGTTCCCGACGGCGTAAAAATTGAAAATGTTCATTTAAGCGACAGTCTGATGACGCTGTCGCACGCAATAGCGGAAGGCAGGTAAAATAATTGAAAACATTCGGATTTGTGGGCATCAGCGGCAGCGGTAAGAGCTACAGAGCACCTGAAGTTGCAGGAGCCCGCGGAATTAAATATATAATTGACGACGGATTGCTTATTTCCGCAAGCCGAGTTATTGCCGGTCGCTCCGCAAAAAAGGAGCACACGCGCCTGGCGTCTGTCAGGTGCGCTCTTTTTTTTGATGAAAGGCAGGCGGCTGAGGTAAAAAAAGCAATAGATAAGGAAAAACCCGAAAGCATTATGATACTCGGAACATCGCACGCAATGATAGAAAAAATTGCAAGTGCGCTTGATATTCCGAAAGTATCTGAATTTATAGAAATTACCGATGTTGCAACGGAAGAAGAAATTAAACGCGCCAGAGAAATTCGGAGAAAACAAGGCAAGCATGTTATTCCGGTACCGACATTTGAGGTGAAAAAGGATTTTTCGGGATACTGGATGGACGCGCTGAAAAAAATAACCGGTTCTTCAAAAACTGTTCAGAAGCCTTCGGAAAAAACAGTTGTGAGACCAACATTCAGCTATTTGGGCGAGTTTATTATTTCAAATGCGGCTTTGGTGCAGATATGCATGTATGAAGCTTCAAAAGTTCAGAATGTGGCAAAGTGCATTTCATGTTCCGTGCGCGAAAAGGAAAACGGAATTGACGTGAAAATAGATATTGCGGCAAAACTCGGAAGAAATCTGAAAAATATCGGGAAAGATGTAATGGCTGCTGTGAGAAGTGCCGTTGATAACAGTACGGCAATAAATGTAAACCGTGTTGACGTAAATATAAAGACTCTCGTAAAGGAGACTGTTTAATGAAAAAACTTCTTATAATAGACGGAAACAGTATAATAAACAGAGCTTTTTATGCTATCAGAAACCTTTCAACGCGCAGCGGTCTTAATACCAACGGTATTTACGGCTTTTTAAATATAATGACAAAGACAATGCAGAATGAAAACACCGACTATACTGTTGTTGCCTTTGACATGCGCGCAAAAACTTTCAGACATAAAATATTTGAAGGATACAAAGCACAGCGAAAGGGCATGCCGCCGGAGCTTGCGGAGCAAATGCCCGTTCTGCACGATGTGCTTGACGCTTTGGGAATAAGCTGGATCGAGCAGGAAGGTTATGAAGCGGATGACCTTATAGGAACCGTTTCAAAAATATGCGATGAAAACGGAATAATATGCAGAATTTTAACCGGAGACCGCGATGATTTGCAGCTTGTTTCCGAAAACACAAATGTTTTGCTGACAGTTACCGCACAGGGTAAAACGGACACCGTGTGTTATGACCCCAAAGCGGTTTTTGAAAAATACGGTGTAAAACCCGAAGCGCTTATTGAAGTGAAGGGGCTTATGGGAGACAGCTCCGACAATATACCCGGTGTTGCCGGAATAGGCGAAAAAACGGCACTGTCACTTATATCAAAATATAAAACTCTTGACGGTGTTTATGAAAATCTTTCAGATATGAAAGGCGCCCTTCTGACTAAATTGGAAAACGGACGCGAGTCCGCTTTTATGAGCCGTGAACTCGGAAAAATTGTGCGCGATGTTCCGATTTCGTACAGTATAGAGGATTTTTCGAGAAAACCGTATTCACAGGATTTGGTTCCTCTTTTTAAAAGTCTTGAATTTACATCTTTTTTAAACAAACTTGATTTAAACGAAGATGACGAAAAAGCGGAAATAGCCGTAAAGGCTGAGACAGGCAATGCGGATTTGTCTCTTATAGGCGATACATTTTATTTTGAGACAAAGGGCGATGATGTTTTGTTTTTGTGCGGCGAAAAATTTGTGCAAAGCAAAACAGACGAGCTTTCAGATATATTTGAGAACAAAGGAATCAAAAAAATAACAAGCAATGCAAAGGACGAAATACTTGCATTGAGTAAAAAAGGTATTAATCTTTCGAATTTGGCATTTGACACGGCTATTGCTGCATATGTTATTAACCCGCAGCGCACGGATTTTTCTCTATCGGCGCTTACAAACGATATTTTAAATAAAAATTATACCGAAGAAAATGCCGTATGCGCTTTACCCGAACTTCATGCCGCGCTTGACAATGAAATGCGTGCGCATGAACAGTCAGAACTTTATTACAAAATTGAACTGCCTCTTATAAGCGTTCTGGCAGATATGCAGAAAGAAGGCTTTAAGGCAGACAGCGATATGCTTAAGCGGTTTTCAGAGCTTTTAAGCGGCAGAGCTCAAAAGCTTGAAGCGGAAATATTCGAGCTTGCGGGAGAAGAATTTAACATAAATTCACCGAAACAGCTCGGTATAATATTATTTGAAAAAATGCAGCTTCCTTTTGCCAAGAAGACAAAGACCGGTTATTCCACAAATGTTGATATATTGGAAAAACTTAAGTCAAAGCACGAAATAGCCGGAAAAATTCTTGAATACAGACATTTGACTAAACTTAAATCAACTTATGCGGACGGACTTTTAA
>USAP01000091.1 GCA_900552775.1 uncultured Eubacteriales bacterium
GGCAGAATGGGCATACCGTGCAGAGAGCGCGGCGTATCGGTCATGAGCATTGTGCTTGACGCACCGGATGATATCATAAATTCCGTCTCGGGCAGAATAGGAATGCTCCCCGATGTTTCCGCAAAAACCATTTATTCAAAAATATCAGACTGAAAGGAAAAAGCATATGGCAGTATATGATGCAAAATCGCTCAAAGCCGATGAATTTATAAATGACGGCGAAATACTCGAGACAATAAAATACGCGGAAAAAAACAAAAATAACGTAAAACTCATTGACGAAATACTCGAAAAAGCAAGACCCAAAAAAACCGGCGGCGGATATCACTGCGCCGGTCTTTCGCACAGGGAAGCCTCTGTGCTTCTGGCGTGCGAAATTCCCGAAAAGGTTGAAGAAATGTATCGCCTTGCAAAAGAAATCAAGCTTGCGTTCTACGGCAACAGAATAGTTATGTTTGCCCCTCTCTATCTTTCTAATTACTGCGTAAACGGCTGTGTCTACTGTCCGTATCACATGAAAAACAAGCATATTCCGAGAAAAAAACTCACTCAGGATGAGGTTCGCGATGAGGTTATCGCTCTTCAGGACATGGGTCACAAAAGACTTGCAATAGAATCCGGCGAAGACCCCGTAAATAACCCCATCGAATATATTCTCGAATGCATAAATACAATTTATTCCATAAAACACAAAAACGGTGCGATACGCCGCGTAAACGTAAATATAGCCGCAACAACGGTTGAAAATTACAGAAAACTTAAAGAAGCCGGCATAGGTACATATATTCTTTTTCAGGAAACTTATCACAAAAAAAGTTATCTCGAGCTGCACCCGACAGGCCCCAAACATGACTACGATTACCACACGGAGGCTATGGACAGAGCAATGGAAGGCGGCATTGACGATGTGGGGCTCGGTGTTTTATTCGGTCTTGAAAAGTATAAATATGAATTTGCGGGGCTTTTGATGCACGCCGAACACCTTGAAGCGGTACACGGAGTCGGTCCTCACACAATAAGCGTGCCGAGAATAAAACGTGCTGACGATATAGATCCCGACGTATTTGACAACGGACTCAGCGACGATATATTCGAAAAAATAATTGCCTGTATCAGAATTGCCGTGCCGTATACCGGCATGATAATATCAACAAGAGAAAGCAGCGCAGTACGCAAAAAAGCACTTGAACTCGGTATTTCTCAAATAAGCGGCGGTTCGAGAACATCTGTAGGCGGCTACACCGAGGAGGAGCGCCCCCACGACACGGAGCAGTTTGACGTTTCCGATCAGAGAACTTTAGACGATGTTGTATCATGGCTTATGAAACTCGGATATATTCCTTCGTTCTGCACCGCATGTTACAGAGAAGGCAGAACCGGAGACAGGTTTATGTCTCTTTGCAAAAACGGGCAGATTTTAAACTGCTGCCACCCGAACGCGCTTATTACGCTCGAAGAGTTTTTGCAGGATTATGCGTCCGATGAAACAAAAGAAACCGGAAACAAGCTTATAGAAAGCGAACTTCACAGAATACCGAACGAAAAAACAAGAGCTCTTGCGTCAGAATACGTAAAACGCGTCAAAAACGGCGAAAGAGATTTCAGATTTTAGGAGGAACGCAAATGGGACTTTCCGACACTCCCTCAGCTTCAAGACTGCATATAGGTATTTTCGGAAAACGAAACAGCGGCAAATCAACGCTTATAAATAAACTCACATCGCAGGATATTGCAATCGTTTCCCCCGTTGCCGGAACCACAACGGACCCCGTGTATAAATCCATGGAAATACTGCCGCTGGGTCCCGTTATGCTTATCGACACACCGGGGCTTGACGACTGCGGGGCTTTGGGTGAAAAACGAATCAAAAAAACGCTCGATATCATAAAAAAATGCGATATGGCAATAGTTTTATGCGTTGCCAAAGACGGCGTAACTCCGCTTGAATCCGATATAGAAGATCAGCTCAAAAAAAGAGGTGTTCCTTATATAACCGTTTTTAACAAAAGCGATGAATGCACGGAATTTAAAGACGGCAGGCTTTACATAAACGCCTCCGAAGGAAAAAACACCGACAAGGTTTTGGAAGCACTCGCGTCTTTAAAGCCTGCCCCGGAAAAGCCGTTGCTTTCGGGAACGGTTAACGAAGGAGACACCGTGATTCTTGTGATGCCGATGGACGAAGCCGCTCCGAAAGGACGCATAATTCTCCCTCAGCAGCAGGTTTTGAGAGAAATTCTGGATTTAAAGGCACAGGCGCTCTGTACCGTACCGCAAAATCTTCCGGAAACCTTAAATTCTCTGAAAAAAGCTCCCGATCTTGTTATAACAGACAGCCAGGCATTTTCCGAAGTCTCCGCCGCACTGCCGGAAGATATACGCCTTACATCTTTTTCAATTTTATACGCAAAGAAAAAAGCTGATTTTGACGCATGCATTGCAGGTGCCGAAAAACTCGGTAAACTCAGAAGCAGCGACAAAATCTTAATTTCCGAAGGCTGCACGCACAAAAGGCAGTGCAACGACATAGGAACCGTAAAGCTGCCTAATATGATACGCAAATACACCGGAGAAAATCCTGCGTTTCAATTCACTTCGGGAACGGGCTTCCCGGAAAATTTGTCGGATTTTTCTCTGATTATCCACTGCGGAGCATGTATGCTTCGCGACAATGAGGTCAAAGCAAGATTTGCCGCCGCGAAAGAAGCGGGCGTTCCCATTACAAATTACGGAATAGCCATTGCTAAAATTACAGGGATTCTCGATCGCTGCGAATATTAAACAAACCCGAAGCTTTAAAAGAATTTTTCACTGTTTTTTAATTTTTCCTTGACATATGATAAAAATAATGTTATAATTATAAAGCTGATGAAAAAAACGGGAATTAGCGCAGTTTGGTAGCGCGCATCGTTCGGGACGATGAGGCCGCAGGTTCAAATCCTGTATTCCCGACCACAAACCGCTTGATTTCAAGCGGTTTTTTATTTTTTATTTTACATCTTATAAGTTATCTGTTCAAATCTTTCACTTTCGCTTCACGCTCGGCAAAAATATTCGGAAAAGTTGTAAATATTACGGCAGCGGTTATAATGCCTGCCGCAAGATCCGCTATTCCCTCCGAAAGATAAACGCCTTTAAAACCCATAAAATGTGAAAACACAAAGCAAAGAGGAATAAGCAGAATAACTTTTCTTATTGTGGCGAGAAAAAGCGCCGACTTTGCCTGACCCAGCGCCACGTTTATATTTTGCAGCGTCATCTGCACAAAAAACATGATAGAGCCCATCAGAAACATCGGCCCGTATTTTTTGACAATTTCCGTAACCGATTCATCGGCGGCAAAAAGCTTTGCATACATTACCGGGTTTGCCACAGACACTCCCCAAGCGCAGATGCAGAACGCAAATGCTATTAAAGTTGTGTACTTTATGCCTTTTCTGAGCCGCTCCGCGTTTCCTCTGCCGTAATTGAAGCTTACAAACGGCTGCAATCCGTTTCCGAGTCCGTTTAAAGGCATCATTATAAGCTGCAGTGCGCTCAGCATAACCGTAAGCGCTGCGGTATAGTCCTTGTTACCGCCCGTGGTGCGGTTTAAGCAGATATTAAAAACAATCTGCACGGCGCACTCCGTAAGTGTCATGAAAAACGGCGTAAATCCCAAAGAAACAATACTCAGTACCACGGCACGCGAAAGACGCATGTCGCTTTTTTTAAACTTAAATATACTCTTTTTTGAGAAAAAGAAAAGAGTTATAACGATGCACGAAACAAGCTGCGAGATTACCGTGGCAAGAGCCGAGCCGCGCACACCCATTCCGAGCGCAAATATAAAAATCGGATCCAGTACTATATTTATCACGGCGCCCGTCAAAACCGAGCCCATTGCAAAAAACGAATACCCCTGTGTCAGAATAAAAGGATTCAGCCCCTGAGCCAGCATCACAAAAACGGTGCCGTAAGCATAAATCCGCAAGTATGACGATGCATACTCAACGGCAGTCGGCGGACAGCCGAACAGCACCACAAGCGGTTTTGCAAAAATCGCCGTCAAAACTTCCGTTATAACACCTACCGTTACAAGCAAAACAAAAGCGTTATTGAATATTATGTTGGCTTCGCCGTCATTCCCTTCGCCGAGCTTTATTCCGGCGCGCGGAGAGCCGCCTATGCCTATAAGGCTTGAAAGCGCCTGGATAATAAGCGTTATCGGCAAAACAATTCCCAAAGCCGCCAAAGCCTCCGTGCCGGCGCCTTCTATACGCGCAACATACATTCTGTCAACAATATTATATAGGAAAGTAATAAGCTGTGCTATTATCGCGGGCACTGCCAAGCGGAATATAAGCGGCAGAATTTTCCCGTGCTCAAGCTGTGCTGTCATTGCTTCATCCGTTTTTTTGCGTTTCATTTTTATCCTCCGGCTTACCCATACGCTTTTTTATAAGATAATAAAGCGGAAGACCGGCTCCGTAACAAGCTACGGCTTCCCCTGCCGCAACGCTGATCATACAAAGCGGAACCGCCATGGAAGTATCGTTCATAAAAAGGCCGATATATCCGCCTACTATGACTCCGTTTAAAATAACCGGGAAAAGCATTGCGAGAGCCGGTTTTTTTCTTGTTTTGTATGTAAGCACCGCGGCAATAAGCGTGGCGGCAGTTCCGAAAACAATGTCTATAATACTCCCCGAATAAAGGTTTGCCAAAAGGCACCCCAGGGACACTCCCCATACGCCTTCGGGCCATATAAGGGGAAGCGCGCAGAGAGCCTCGCTCAGTCTGCACTGCACCGCGCCGAAGCTTATCGGCGCCAGCGCAAATGTTATAACAACATAAATTGCCGCCACAACACCCGAAAGTGCTGTCTTTTTAATAAAATTGTCTTTCATTATACTTCAAATACCAGCTTTCCGAAAAATTCAGGCTTGTGAAAATTGATTTCGCAGCTTTCGATTTCATTCCACGAAGCATAGTGTTCCTGAGGCGTTTTGTCTCCGCATTTGAAGAAATTACCGTAAAATCCGTCGGAAACATCAAAATCTCCGTAAATTTTTCTCAGAAATGAAAACGGAATTTTGTATTCCAGCGTCCATTTATCACCTTTAAATTCATCGGGATTTTTGATTGAAGATTTCATTTCAAATATAGACGGATCCTGCTCAACGCGCTCTCTTCCCTCTCCCGTTTCTCCGAGACCGAGAAGCATTGTGCCCACGGCATTTGTCTCAAAATTCAAATATCTCTTATCTTTTGCCGGGCGCATAAAAAATTCGGCGCAGCTGTCCTGATACACGGGGTCGTGCATCTTTTTCGCGCGTATCGTCACGCTGTTTTCCTTCACCTCATATCTGATATAGAGGTTTTCGCCGTCGTAAAAAACCTTTGCCTCGGCGGGCGGTCCTGCCGGAAGCCATTTGTTGCTGTCTATTTTTGCGGGCTCTATCTCGTTCCACACATCGGGCGTATAGTTTCTTTTTTTAATAAAATATTCCTTCATAAAATTTTCTCCTTAAAAAATGTATTCTTTAAACGTATCATTGAGAAGCTTCGGCAGGTTAAACACCGTTGAAACCGCTTTGAAAGCTCCGTCCGAACACTTTTGGTAATAGTCTTTGTCATTCATCATACGCAGCACGGCGTCAGCCATTTTTTCTTCATCCCCGTAAGGCACAAGCTCTCCGCACGAATTTTCGGGGTTTACGATATCGGGATTGCCGCCTATGTCCGTTGCTATTACCGGCAAAGCGTGCCCCATGGCTTCAAGTATCGCAAAGCTCAGCGCCTCATTTCCGCTTGCGCTGTTTACGAAAATATCGCTTCCGGACAAAATATCATCCGTGTCGCGGCGAAAGCCCAAGGCAAAAACATAATTTTCCGCTCCGCAGTCTTTTATGCACTGCTTTGTCTCTTCAAAAAGCGGTCCGTCACCGGCTATGATACACGCAAAAGGCATGTCCGTTTTCTCTGAAAGCCGTTTCATCGAGCGCACAAGATACGGCAGCCCTTTTTCCTTATTGTGTCTTGCAAGCGTTGTTATTACAAACGTGTCTTCGCTTAATCCGAGTTCTTTTTTTATTTTATCGTTTTTTTCTCCGCGCTGCGGCGTGTCAATACCGTTAAAAATAACGTCGATTTTATTTTCAGGTGCGCCGATTTCACACAAAATGCGTTTTCCGCAGTTGCAGACGGCAATAATCCTGTCATCGTGGCGCATCATAATTTTGTTTGTGAAATTCCATATTTTCGGCGGATAATACGTGAGATGGCATGTGTAAATCACTCTCGCACGGCAGCCGAAAAGCTTTGACAAAATAGCAATGTAATTCTCTCTCGGATACTGCGTATGGATAACGTCTATGTTATTTACGTTGCAGTAATCCGAAATTTTCTTTGCCGCCGCCAAATCAAACGGACCCTTCATCGGAATTTTAACGCACGGTATTTTGAGTTCTTTAATCTGTTCGCTCAAAAGTCCTTCTTCGTTATATGCAAAAAAACATTTTGCCTTTTTGCCGTCGAAAGTTTTAGCAAGGTTATACACGTATTTTTCCGTTCC
>USAP01000092.1 GCA_900552775.1 uncultured Eubacteriales bacterium
AAATATTATTTATATATTTTCATAATATTATTGTATTGGACAAACTCAGAAAAATGTGGTACAATGAGTACATCAAAAAAACAAGGGAGGAAATCATTATGAAAAAGATTTTATCGGCGGTGTTTGCCGCAGTGCTTTCTCTGTCGCTTTTGACAGCGTGCGGAGGCAGCAAGGGAATTACAATAGCTGTTCCCAATGACACAACAAACGAGGCAAGAGCGCTTTTGCTGCTTGAAAAGAACGGATACATAAAACTTAAATCCGGCGCAGGTATCACGGCGACAATTAAGGATATTGAAGAAAATCCTTACAACATAACTTTTAAAGAAGTTGAAGCGGCGCAGCTTCCGAATATGCTCAAAGATGTGGATTACGCGGTTATCAATTCAAACTTTGCAATTCAGGCGGATTTGAATCCCGTTTCCGATTCGCTTTTGATGGAGGATTCATCTTCGGAATACGGAAACATAGTTGCCGTTAAAGAGGGAAACGAAGGCACGGATGCCGTAAAAGCGCTCAAGGCGGCGCTTGAAAGCAAAAAGGTTAAGGACTTTATAACCGAGAAATATAACGGTGCGGTTGTAAGCACGGTTGACAACCCCGGAGACGGATATGACGCTTCCGTGGATTATGCGGCGCTTGCGGGTAAAAAAATAACTGTTGCGGCGTCTCCCACACCTCACGCGGAGATACTTAAGATTGCAAAGGATATTCTTGCCGAAAAAAATGTAACGCTTGACGTTAAAGAGTTTACAGACTATGTACAGCCAAACAACGTGGTTGAAAGCGGCGAGGTTGACGCAAACTACTTCCAGCATTTCCCGTATCTTGACGATTTCAACAAAGAAAACGGAACACATATTGTATCAATCGGCGCAATTCATGTTGAACCTATTGCACTTTATGCCGGCAAACAGACGTCGCTTGACGCTATTAAAGCCGCAAAATAAAATGAGCTGTAAAACAAACGGGCGATGAACCCGTTTGTTTTGCTGTTCCGAAACGGAGTTTTTATATGATTGAACTGAAGAATATTTCAAAGACATTTCAAACCGCAGACGGAACGGTTGAAGCTTTGAAAAACGTAAATCTTTCCATAGAGGACGGAGACATATACGGAATAATAGGCATGAGCGGTGCCGGAAAAAGTACGCTTGTGCGCTGCATAAATATGCTTGAACGCCCGACAGAAGGCAGCGTTATTATAAACGGTGTGGATATCGGAAAGCTCGGCGCGGCGGAGCTTCGGCGTGAGCGCCGCAAAATAACCATGATTTTTCAGGGTTTTAATCTGCTTATGCAAAGAACATGCATAGATAATATCTGCTTTCCGCTTGAGCTTGCCGGAGTTAAAAAGAAAGAGGCAAGAAAAAAGGCGGCGGAACTTTTGGAAACCGTAGGTCTGCCGGACAAAGGCGGCGCATATCCGGCGCAGCTTTCGGGCGGTCAGCAGCAGAGAATTGCCATAGCGCGCGCCCTTGCCACTGAACCTGAAATTCTTCTCTGCGATGAGGCAACAAGTGCGCTTGACCCGAAAACCACGCAGTCTATTTTGGATCTTATAGCCGAAATAAACGAGCGTCTCGGTATTACGGTTATAGTTATAACGCACCAAATGAGCGTTGTGGAAAAGATATGTTCAAAGGTTGCCATTTTGGACGGAGGAGAGGTTGTGGAAGAAGGCAGCGTTTCGGAGGTATTCACAAATCCTCATTCCGATGCTGCGAAAAGACTTGTGTTCCCGGACGGGGCGGAAAGCTCTGTGCCGAGCTTTGCTTCCGACTCTGTTATTCGTCTTGTGTATAACGGCGCTTTGGTTGCGGACACGCCGCTTATTGCAAAAATGGCAAAGGACGAAGGCATTGCCGCAAATATTCTTGCCGCGCAGACAAAATGCATAGGTGATAAGGTTTTCGGCAATATGCTGCTTGATATAGACGGCGGAGAAAAAGAACTTGAAAGGGCAATAACTTATTTGCAGAACACACCCGATATTATAGTAAGGAGAGTGAAAAACGATGTTTGAAAGCATTCTGGCAAATCCATCGGTTGCCGAAGCAATTGAAATTTTAAAAAGCGAACTGTTTCTTGCTATTTGGGAAACGTTTTATGTAACCGTTGCCGCAACGTTTTTCTCTATTCTTATAGGGCTGCCTTTGGGGGTTTTGATTGTTGCGGGCGAAAAAGGCGGAGTAATGCCGCTTCCGAAGCCTGTTTTAAGCGTTTTGAACGTAATTATAAATCTGCTGCGTTCAATACCGTTTCTCATACTTATGATACTTGTTTTTCCGCTTACAAGGCTTATAATGGGCACGGTTGTGGGAACTGCGGCTTCCATTGTGCCGCTTGTTATAGCCGCGGCGCCGTTTGTGGCAAGGCTTGTTGAGAGCAGCTTAAGAGAGGTAAACCCGAATATCATAGAGGCGGCGCAGAGCATGGGCGCTTCGCCGTTTCAGATAATCACAAAGGTTATGATACCCGAAAGTATTCCTTCTTTAATATCGAATTTCACAATAGCAGTTACAACCATACTCGGCTATTCTGCAATGAGCGGTATTATAGGCGGCGGAGGTCTCGGAAAAATCGCGATAAATTACGGTTATTACAGATATAAATATCTTGTTATGACGATTGCGGTAATTTTCCTCATTATTCTTGTTCAGATATTCCAGGCTGTGGGAACATGGCTTACGGTAAAGAGTGATAAGAGATTAAAATAGTTAATGATTTTTTTGCATGATTTCCAGAGAGGGTGCGGGTTTGCCGCACCCTCTTTTATAAAATCGTCTGACGGCAAACCGGTCCGACAGATTCGCGCTTTACAAGCTCGGCTCTTATTGACGTTTTTTGTATTGCCTTAAAATATGGATTATTTATCTTTTTGATTATCATATCAACCGCCGTAAAAGCGGCGTCGGTTATAAATGTTTTGACGGTCGTAAGCGGCGGAAGAATGTTCTGCGCATCAGCAATATCATCCATGCCGATAACGGAAACATCTTCCGGAACCTTAAAACCCTGGGATTTAAGAGTGTAAATTGCGCCTATTGCAATGTTGTCGTAAGCTGCGAGTATTGCCGTCGGAGGCTCATCAAGAGACATAAGGTATGAAACGCTGTCCCGTCCGGCGTTTTCAAAACGTTTTCGGCTTTTTATTACAAGCTGAGGACTTATTTTCAGATTAAGGCTTTTCATTGATTTTAAAAAGAGCTTCTCCTTGGCGTCGGTGAGTTGTTCGCCTATAAAAGCGATGCGTGTATGCCCGTTTTCCTTAAAAAGCCTGACGGCGTCATATGTGGCTTTCCACAAATCAATACCTACTTCGTCGGCATTTTCCACGTGCGTGCCTATCGATACGACGGGAATTGTGTATCTTTTTATTTTATTTAGCGTAGGCGTTATGAAAATTATGGCGTCTACCTTGGAATACAAGGCATAATATTCCGCGAATTCGCGTTCGCGTTCGGGGTTAAAGTCCGATGTTGAAATCAATGCAAGAAAGTCATTTTGCTGCAGCATATGTAAAACAGCCTCCGTGATTGCCGAGATATACCGGCTTTTCAGCTCGGGACAAATAACGGCGGCGATACGTCTTGGATATTTGTCTTTGTAATACTTGTCAAAGCAGCCCAGCTCCGCTGCAGCCTCATATATTTTTTTCTTTGTCCGATCGCTTATTTCCTTGCTCTGAGAAAACGCTTTCGAAATTGTAGATACGGAAAAGCCCGTTATATCTGAAATTTTTTTATAGCTCATATGCAGCACCGCCTTTTAATCAAAGTTTAACATAAAAAAAGGAAAAAAACAATATATTTTCGAAAATATTTCGTATAATAACGAAAAAATTTCGTTATTTTTTTCTTGAAATAAGTTTGTTTATCGGATATAATATAATTTAAGGCGGTTTGGAAGGCGGCAGCAGCCTTCATATAATCGCGGGCGGTCTTTTTGTTAACCGCTCACCTTCGGCGGACAAAAGGTCTGCAAAAGAAAAGCTCACGGGCTTGATTATCGGAATAATTTCATTGCTTATAATAAAGCTTTGTAAGGAGAAAAGAAAAATGAAGAATCTTAGCATGAATTTCACCTCATTTAAAACGGATTCGCAAATGCTTGCCGAAGCCGTGCGAGAGGCGCACCAAAAAAGCGGAACGCTTATAATCCCTCCCGTAAATCCGCGTACGGGCGAGAGCGTCTACATAATCGACGAAACAATTTTATTGCCGTCGGATATGGAGATTGTGCTCGAAAACTGTGTATTAAAGCTTGCGCCCGACGCAAGATGCAACATTTTCAGAAATGAAAATATGTATAAGGAAGGGTATCTTTCAAAAGACTCAGAACAGAAAAATATTTTCATACGCGGCATAGGCAACGCGGTGCTTGACGGAGAAGGGCACAACGATGTTTTCGAATGGTCGTCGGAGAAGGACGGAAATCCGTCTGTGTACTGTAACAATCTTTTGCTGTTTCATAATGTTGATAATTTTGCGGTCACGGGGATTACGGTACAAAATCCGCGTTGGTGGGGATTGAACTTTCTTTTCTGCTCAAACGGTAAAATTTCGGATATACGCATAAAAACCGGAGAGCTTTTTTCAAACCAGGACGGAATTAATCTGCGCACGGGCTGTCACGATATAGAGATTGCGCGCATAAGCGGAAATTCCGGGGATGATTTTATAGCGCTTACCGCGGTCGGCTTCAGACATATTGTGGAAGACAAAAAAACAGATATACACGATATATCCATTCACGATGTAATAGGCTCCTCGGTGCATGAGGGAATAGTTACGCTCCGCGCAAATGACGGACATCATATTTATAATGTGGATATAGAAAATATTATAGAATCGAATTTCGACAATGAAAATATTCTGCCGTACGGAACAATACTTTTGGGGCAGAGATGCTTTTTTACAAAAGAGCTCGGAAAGCATGGCTGCATGCACCATATCAGAGTCAGCGGAGTGCATACCAAAAGCGGTGGGGCGGCCGTTACGCTTTGCAATACGCTTTGCGACAGCGTTATAGAAAACATATACGCGCAAAACTGCATAAATGCCGTAACCACGGTAAATTATGACCATTACGGCAACACAAGGCTTGTGGTTCGCGGAAACGCGGACGATGAAAATTTCGGACCTGCCGGCGTTATGCTTGAAAGAGTTGAATTTAAAAATATTAATGCCGACAAGTCTGTGCGCGGCGCGGCGGTTGATCTTTCCGAAATGCAGGATTATGATTTTTTAAAGGATGTTACTTTTTCGGGTATACACAGCGAAAACGAAGCGCTCCTTATTTCGGATAAAATAAAAAAGGAAGGGGTGAAGGTACTGTGAGAGAATATATTGTACCTGACGTTAATGCGGAAAACCATACGGCAGAGCTTCAGCGCGCGGCAAATGACGCAAGAGACAAAGGCGGTATCATAGCGGTACGCGGAAAATGGAATTTGTGTGATACGGTGTACATACACGAAAACACATGCGTGATTTTTGAAGATGCGGAGGTTATGGGCAAATGTGACGTTCTCTTTAAAAACAGTGTTGTGCTTTCTCCGCGAAAGCAAACAAAGCTCGGCTGCCAAAGCGGCATAAGCCTTATCGGAAAAAACAGTGTTCTGTACGGGACGACGGAGCTTTTTAATGTGCGGAATTTCAATATTGAAGGACTTCGCTGTGAAAACGTGTCCGTGGGTATAGCTCTAATGTACGCATACGGCGGAAACTTGAAAAATTTAAGCTTCGTGAATGCGGATTCCTGCATAAAATGCCTTATAGGCACGAGAAATTGCTTTTTTACGGACATATCGTCGGAGAACTGCGGTGAGTATATTTGCTTTGACAGCAACAGACTGCCCGACGACGTGAGGGTAAACTATGCCGGACCGGACGTGAAAAACAATATTGTGCGAGGCGCATGCGGAGAGGTTTTGAAGCGCGGGGATTACTGCTCGGACATAGTTGTAATGAAATAATTTTGTGTTGACGTATTGGCGCGGCTGTGATATACTGATTTATAACAGATTAATTCGGTAAAGGACTGTTTCCGAAATGATGACAAAAGAAGATTTTTTAAAGTATCGCTGCCCGAGGTGGGATGAATTTCCCGCCATAGAGCTATATATGGATCAGGTGCTTTCCATTCTGGAAAACAGCCTTTCGGGATTTTCGCACGGCGAACGCACAATAACCTCGTCCATGATAAATAATTATGTCAAACAAAAAATCGTGAAGCCGCCCGTAAAAAAGAAATATGACAGGGTGCATCTTTCGTATCTTTATGCGGTCAGCATTTTAAAGCCGCTCATGTCTATTTCCGATATTTGCCGCGGCATAGCCATTGTGCTTCGTAAATTTGAGATTAAGGAAGCATACGATATTTTTTGCAGCGAACTCGAAGGCGCGCTGAAAGATGTTTTTTCCGAAAACGGCGCGGCGGAGGGAACGGCAGATTGCGCCGAAACCGCTTTGATACGTGCGGCGGTGAGGGCTTTTGCAAATTTGATGTATACCTCCGTGCTTATAGATGA
>USAP01000093.1 GCA_900552775.1 uncultured Eubacteriales bacterium
GTGAAAGAGTATAAAACCGTCGTTCATCTCGACTTTATGCGGATGTTGCCGACGAAGTATTGTCCCGTCGAAGAACTTATGGACGGCGGGCTTGCGATAGCGCACCTTTATTATAAAGAGATAGCGAGCGACGACAACGATTTTTCAAACGGAATCGCGCCGCTTTTCGTCGACAGAAACGATCTCGATTCGGCGGGCAAACTGACTGATATTGATACTCCTTCAAAAGGAAAAAACGAAAATGCCAATACTTTAAAACGCATGTTTTCAAGCTTTGTGGATTCTTCGGGTGTTCCGAAATCGGAGGAAAAGCTTGAGTGGAGAAGAACCACAGGAATTTTCGGCTCAAAAATTGCAACGAGCGGAAAAACTGTTATTTTCCGCGTGCCCGAAGAAGATAATTCAGACGATGAATACTATATTACATCGAACACATCTTTCCTTGTGCCGAATGACAAATATTCAATTGAGGCGTATAAGTCTAATGAAGAATCTCATATGGCAGAGGCTGTTGTGCTGAAGTCTTCGGAAACTGCGGAACAGATTCCTATCACAAACAGTATTGCCGTGGTAACGGATACGGCAAAAATTGTGGGCAGTGACGGTTCTTTGCAGGAAAAAATTTATTACACGGATAAAAGCGGAGCAAGCAGCGCGGTGGTAAAAGACAGCGGAGTTTTACAAAATATTCTTGAGCTTGACGGCTCGGGAAAAGTACATACTCTTGCCGAAGGTGATGTTATAAGATTTGCCGCAAACGATTTCGGGAAGATAACAACAGTAGAGCTTATATATGACCGCGCCGGAGATAACTTTAAATATCCCGATACTTTCTATAATACCGAGGCGCCGAACAGCCAGCTCAGAATAAGCTTAAACGAAATTTATTCGATTTACGGCGGCAATATGCTTGTATATAAAGGATCTATTTCCGGAAGCGGTACGGTTTTGGGCTATGATAAGCTCGAAAGTTATCCGGCAGACAGATTTGCGGTTATAGTTTATGATTCTTCAGAAAGAAACAATAAAGTGAAAAACGGTAAAGCGTCTGATTTAATTGATTATAAAACGGCAGGAAAAGGTTCCAAGATAATTCTTTATACTTCATATACAACAAACGGTGTTATTGTTGTATACAAATAACGGACATTCCGAAGGGAGAAAAAACATGACAAAAATATGGAAAAAGGAAAGCTTTTCCGATTTTATGAAGGGTAAACTCGGAAACGGCGGTCAAAATCTGTATGTTTCCGCAAAAGGAGTTTTGCAGAGAATATATAATTTTGATGTGACCGGAAACGGATACCCCGATTTACCTTTTGCAAACAGCCATGCAATGGGAGAGAGACCGAAACTTCATATCTATGATGATGTACTGAACGGAGATTACAGAGAGCTGTATTCAAACGGAGCTTTTGACGCTGTTGCCGCGGATGTTTCAGGCAGCGGAAAAGAGGATTTGATTGTGGCGTGCCAGCATGACGGTGTGTCGGGCGATGTTGTGTCTTCAATTTATTATGCAAGCGAAGAGGGGTACAGTGAAAAATATCAAACTCATATGGTTGCTCCCGGGGCAATGTCGGTTGATGTTGGCGATTTTATGAAAAGCGGAAAAAAAGCCGTTATATTTGCCGGCGGCGGAAGACTGCGTATATTCTATCCCACAGCACTCGGCATAGAAAGCTGTAAGTATGAAGATATAGAGTCCGATGCATTAAGCGTTACATGCGCCGATTTTGACGGGGACGGCTATGATGATGCGTACGTTTTGCGCCAATGCGGAAAAATGCGTATTTATTGGGGCGGAGAAGACGGTTTAAACGCAGAAAGATTTACGGATTTTGACGGCGAAACATATATAGATGAAGAAGTAAGTACTACATCGGCGGGGAGAATGGCGATAAAAAGACTCAGCTGGTGCACGGCTGCTGTTACTCTAAACGGGAAAGTGTGTACGTTCAGAGGAGAAGACGGAGACGCTGTTTTCGAAAGCTTTGCGGAGAGAAAACAAAAAGAGGAGCTTCGCGTTAAAGCCGGCTGTGCCGTGCATGCCGCGTCCTCGTACATAGACGGCGAAAACGTTTTGGTGTTGGCGGTTCAGACCGACAGAGATAAAACGGAAGAAAGCATGGTTCTTTTTGAAAAAGACGGATTTTCTTTGGAAAGCGCAGTCCCTTTTAAAACACGGGGAGCAAGAACCGTTACCGTATCTCCGCTTGAAAAAAACGGAGAAAACTATATTTTTGTCGCACAGACGAGCACAAGGGAAACGCATAATGTTAAAAGCCTTGTGCTGAGTCTTAAAAACAGAAAAATTAAAAAGGTTAAAGAAATAGAAAGCCTTTGCGCAACAAGAATTGTTGTTGCGGACAGCGGAAAAGAAAAATATCAGGTTGTTTCAATAAATCATGAAAGTGAAACGGTTTTGGGCAAAGAAGATATATATATCTATCTCGGCGATGAAGACGGCTACTGCGCCGACAGGAAAATAAAACTTCCGGGTCTTGCCGCGGTGGAAGTAAAATTTGCTGATTTTTCGGATAACGGATATCCGGATGTGCTGGTTGTAAATTGTGCCGAAAATGCACCGCACTTATCGCGAGGACTTTACCTTTATAAAAATGACGGTGAAGGGCTTTCGAACGACCATATGGAGGTTATACCTGCAATATTGCCGCATGGCGCGGCTGTCGGAGATTTTCGGCACAGCGGCTATCTTGACATAATAACGGGAGGTATAAAAAATCGCGAACTTTTGGTATATGAAGGCGGCGCGGACGGCTACAGCACAGACAGAGTCAAAAAAATTGTTTTGGGTCCGAATCCCGAAACATTTACTCCGGACAAATGGGAGGTTGAAGGCAAAGATCCTGTCTATTCGGATGAAGAATGGGAAATTTTAAAGGAGTATGGCGGAATACGCTGGCTTTTTGCCGCAGATTTCAACGGTGACGGGTGGCTTGATATATTTGTTTCACAGATTACAGGTAAAAACTGCATGATTCTTTGGGGAGGACCTGAAGGTTTTTCCGCCGAAAATATGCAGATTCTTGCAACGGACGGCGCTGCATGTGCAAACGCCGCGGATCTTACCGGAAACGGATATTTGGATCTTGTTATAGGCGGACACATGGCAATAGGAAAGAAGGTCTATTCCGAGTCGTATGTTACGATTTACTGGGGCGGACCCGGCGGATTTTCCGAAAACAGAAAAACAAGACTTCCCGCAAGCTGCGCAAATTCCGTTACTATAGCGGACTTTAACAATGACGGAATTTTAGATATATTTGCAACTTCGTACACAAACACGCGGACGCGCGATATAGACGCTTTTGTTTATTACGGAAGCGGAAACGGCATGTTTCGTATGGAGGACAGAAAGCCTCTTGCAGGGTGTTCATCGTGCGGCTGTCTTGCCGGAGATTTTCGCGGAAGGGGATATACCGATCTTGCTGTTGCAAACCATAAGAGCGAGGGAATGCATAAGTGCAATTCATACATTTACTGGGGCGGTGAAGACGGACTTTCGGAAACACGAAAAACAGAGTTGCCCACAATCGGTGTGCACGGCATGAACACCGTTGATATAGGAAATGTTAAGGACAGAAGCGATAACGAATACTATTATTCCGAAGCGTATGAGATGCCGAAAGGCTCAAAGACTTTTAAAGCTTCATGGCATGAAACTTTGGGAAAAGGCTGTAAAACATATATACAGGTTCGTTTCGGAAACAATGCGGAAGAACTTTATAATGCGCCGTGGGGAGAAATAATTTCAAACGGCGGTAAAAGCGCTGCGGAAAACAAACGGTATATGCAATACAGAATGACGCTTTTTGCGCGATGCGGCTGCGGCACACCGCGAGTAGATAAAATTGAAATAGAATTTGAGGAGAGATAATAATGATTTACCCAATACCAAAATCTGTTGAATACGGAAAAGAAAAATATAAATTTGAAAAGCCGGGTACGCTTTTGGATTTTTATAAGAAACGCGATAAGTTCGGCATTGTTTTTTCGCTTTCAAAAGACTTTGAAAAAGAAGAATACGAGTTGGAGGTATCAAAAGACAGAATAAAAGTTACATATTCAACGGATGAAGGCTGTTTCAGAGCAATGACAAGCCTTTGGGAGCTTTGCGATGACGGCTGCGTTTGCGAATGCAAGGTTCACGATAAGCCCGATATGGAAAACAGAGGGTATATGCTTGATATAAGCCGCGGAAGAATGCCGCGTCTTGATACAATACTTCACTTTGTAGATGTGCTTGCATTGCTTAAATATAATGAGTTTCAGCTTTATATGGACAGCTTTTGCTTTAAATACAGCGCATTTCCCGAATATACAAAGGACATTGAGTGTCTTACGCCAGATGACATTGAATTTCTTGATAATTATTGCAGCGAGAGATTTATATCGCTTGTTCCCAACCAGAACAGCTTCGGACATATGAAGGCGTGGCTTGAAAAACCTGAAAATGCGCACCTGGCTTTGGGAGACGGTGAGGATAATCCGTGGACTCTGAATCCCCTGGATCCGGGTTCAATTGAGCTTTTGGACAAAATATATGGTTCTCTGCTGCCGCATTTTAAGTCGGAATATGTTCATGTAGGGCTTGATGAAGCATATGGCTTCGGCGAGTATCAGACAAAAGAAGAATGTGAAAAACGCGGAATAGAAAATGTATTTATAGATTATCTCACGAAAATAAACAATCTTGTAAATAAAAAATACGGTAAAAAGATTCAGTTTTGGGACGATATGATAATAAGTCACCCGGATTCTTTTTCAAAATTTCCGCAGAATGTAACGGCGGTTGAATGGGGATATGGAATTATTTCAACTCAGATGATGGAGGAGAAATGCCGTATTCTCGCAGACAGCGGCGTGAGATTTTACGTTTGCCCGAGCAATGCCGCATGGCTTAGTCTCACCTCGCGCGTTGATGTTATGGAGTTTAACGTAAGAACAACCGGAGAGCTTGCGAAAAAATACGGTGCGGTAGGATATCTGCTCACGGACTGGGGCATGAACGAGGACGGGCATATGCAGTTTATTGCCGAGAGTTATTATCCCTGCGCACTTGCGGGACAATATGCATGGAACAGCGGCGAAAAACAAAATTGTGAGAATTTTAAAAATGATTTTCGCTACGGCGCGTTTGATTTTGTTGACAGATTCGTGTTTGAGGGCAAAATGGGCGAGATTATGTACAGACTCGGCAAATTCTACCATTTAGAGCCGCATAAGGTACACGGCATGACAATGTGCTCGTTTACACTTACAATTCCGATGGATGAGGTGGAATGCGAAACCTTTAACATAAAAGAATGCGGAGACGATTTTTATTTCGACAATGTTATTTCTTATGTCGGTGCCGTGTGTCGCGATATAGAAAAAACAAAAGCAAACGAAAATCTCAAGGACGAGGTTTTGTGCAACGCCGAAATGATCATGCTCGGAGCGGAGCTTTGCAAAATCAAAACTCACGGCTGTGTAAGCAAAGAAAAGAAGGCGGAGCTTTTGGAACGCTTTGACGGGGTGATAGAGGAATATAAGCGGCTCTTCAAATTAAAGAACTTTGAAAACGGTATTGAGAACTCTGTCGGAAAACTTAAGTCAAGACGTGATGAGCTGGAGGCATATAAAGTCATATAAACGGACATCTTTCTGAAAAGTTGTCTTTTTAGTTCATTGACTTTATTAATAAACGGGTATATAATGGCTTCAGTGATTAAAAATAAGGAGAGATAATTAATGGAAAAACTTAAAAAAGGATTTTACACAGCCCTCGGAACGCCTCTTTTAAAAGACGGAAGCATCGACAAGGAATCGCTTGAAAAAGAAATAAATATGCAGATAGATTCCGGGGCGAGCGGACTGCTTTTAATGGGCAGCATGGGAATGGAGGCTTCCGTGCCGGACAACGCATATGCTGAGGCGGTTTATGTGGCAAGTGCGGCAGTGGGCGGCAGAGTACCGCTTTTTGTCGGGGCAATGGATAACTCGGCTCAGAGGGTTATTGAAAGAATTGAGCGCGTTAAAGATTGTCCTTTTACGGCAGCGGTTGTTACAACGCCGTTTTATTTTGCAAATTGCGAAGCTGTGCACTGCAATTTTTTTGAAATGATAGCCGATAAGTCCGACAAGCCCATATTTTTATATGATTTGCCCGGCGTTACGAAATGCAAAATAACATTTGATATGGTAAAGCGCCTTGTAAAACACGAAAATATTAAAGGCATAAAAAGCGGAGATATGGCACTCGGGAGGCTTATAAAACAAAATATCCCGGAGTTTGAAGTGCTCTACAGCAATATAGACTGCTTTGACGCAGCGCTTTCTTTCGGACTTGACAAAGTTCTGGACGGTATGTTCTCATCAACGCCGAAAAATGCGGAAAAATTTATAAAAAGCGCACAGAGCGGAGATATGGACAAATGCGCTAAATACCTGAATAATATATTGCTGCTTCGTGATACATATGCAAAACACGGAGTTATGCAGGGATTTACCGTT
>USAP01000094.1 GCA_900552775.1 uncultured Eubacteriales bacterium
TTTTTTTATTTATTATTTATTTACTATTCTTAAAGTTTCTCTTGCTATGGCAAGCTCTTCGTTTGTGGGAAGGAGGAGAACTTTAACTTTCGAATCGGGTGCGGAAATTACGCGTCTTTCGCCTTTTACGTTATTTGCTTCGTCATCGATTTTAACACCGAGGTATCCGAGATAATCATCGCAAATAAGTTTGCGTGCTTTTATATCGTTTTCGCCGACACCTGCCGTAAATGCGATAGCGTCAACACC
Organism: uncultured Eubacteriales bacterium; assembly: GCA_900552775.1. Taxonomy (GTDB): domain Bacteria; phylum Bacillota; class Clostridia; order UMGS1883; family UMGS1540; genus CALCLY01. The sequence continues at coordinate 250 of USAP01000094.1, forward strand.
ATTCATTGCAGCGGCATATGCGCCGATGTATTTTGCAACTCTGTATCTGAAAGCTTCAAGAGCCGCTTCTGCCTGATGGTTACCTGCTGCCGCAGCTTTGTCAACATCGCGGAAGTCGGAAGAAATGCCGCCGCTCATGCCCAGGATACCGGACTTTTTGTTGAGTATATTGAGCATTTCGTTAATGTCGATTCCTTCATGATTGCAGATAAACTGAAGCGCAGCGGGGTCAATGTCGCCGGAGCGAGTTCCCATGATAAGTCCCTCCAAAGGAGTGAGCCCCATTGATGTGTCAACACATTTGCCGCCTATGGAAGCAGATATGCTCGCGCCGTTTCCGAGATGGCATACGATAACTTTAGCTTTGTCGGGATCAAGGTTTGCCATTTTTATAGCTTCGCCCGAAACAAACATATGGCTTGTGCCATGGAAGCCATAGCGGCGGAGCTTGTATTTTTTATAATAATTATAGGGGATAGCATAAAGATATGCTTTTTCTTCCATTGACATGCCGAACGCCGTGTCAAATACAGCAACGTTGGGCTTGCCCGGCATTGCTGCTTCGCATGCTTCAATACCTATAAGGTTTGCGGGGTTGTGAAGCGGTCCCAAATCAAAACACTCACGGATGACTTTTTTAACGTCCTCGTCAACCTGAATTGATTCCGTATATGTATTTCCGCCGTGGAGTACACGGTGACCGATGGCATAAATATCGGAAGTGTCTGCGATAACACCGTGCTCTTTATCCGTGAGCGCATCAAGAACCAATTTTATTGCATCTTTGTGCGAGGGCATGGGTGTTTCGGTTTCGTATTTGTCCTTGCCTGTGGGCTTATGCGTGAGTTTCGAGCCGTTTATGCCGATTCTTTCGCAAAGACCTTTTGCAAGAACCTGTTCGCTTTCGCTGTCAATAAGCTGATACTTAAGCGAAGAACTTCCGCAGTTTACTATGAATATTTTCATGTTTTTCTCCTTCAAAAATTATTTTTGTATCATCTGAGCCTGTACGCATGTGATTGCAACAACGCCTGCGATATCATCGGCGTTACAGCCTCTTGAAAGGTCGTTTACGGGAGCTGCTATACCCTGGAGAACAGGACCGTATGCCTCAGCCTTTGCAAGACGCTGAACAAGCTTGTAGCCTATGTTGCCGGCATCAAGATTCGGGAATATAAGAACGTTTGCATGACCTGCAATAGCACTATCGGGAGCTTTTGCTTTGCCTATCTCGGGAACGATTGCAGCGTCAAGCTGAAGCTCGCCGTCAAGCTTTAATTCAGGAGCTTTTTCTTTTGCAAGACGTGTAGCTTCAACAACTTTTTCAACAAGCGTATGCTTTGCGGAACCGTAGCTTGAGTGAGAAAGCATTGCAACTTTCGGTTCTGCACCGAAAAGGTTCTTGAAGGACTGAGCCGAGGAAATTGCAATTTCAGAAAGCTCGTCTGCTGTGGGATCCTGGTTAAGACCGCAGTCGGCGAATACAAATGCGCCGTTTTCGCCGTATTCGCAGTCCGGAACTATCATGGCAAAAAATGCCGATACAAGCTTTGTGCCGGGAGCTGTTTTGAGAATTTGAAGTGCGGGGCGCAAAACATTTGCCGTGGCGTTTACAGCACCTGCAACCATGCCGTCAGCGTCGCCGGACTTAACCATCATTGTGCCGAAATAAAGAACATTGTCAAGAGTTTCCAAAGCCTTTTCGGGCGTCATGCCTTTTGCTTTGCGAAGCTCATAAAACTTATCGGCATAAGCGGCTTTGTCGGGCGAAGTTTTGGGATTTATAAGCTTTGCGGCGCTGATATCAAGATTTTCACTTTCAGCCATTTTTTTGATTTCGGATTCATCACCCAAAATGATAATGTTGGCTATTTCATCTTTCAAAACTTTTGCCGCAGCGCGGATTGTACGCATATCACTGCCTTCGGCAAGAACAACGGTTTTCTTGTCGCTCTTGGCTTTTGCAATGATTCCGTCCATAAATTTACTCATATAAAATCATCTCCAAATATTTAGTTTTGCTTTAACAGTATAATTATACAACACTTGTTTGCAAAATTCAAGAGAAAAATGCATAATATGTCAAAAAATAAATTATTTTTTTATTTTTCAAAAAGGGGTTGACATAGCTTTGAGTATAGTGTAGAATGTGGTTTAAGTAATATATAGGAGGAAAAATTTATGGACGACGTACCCCTTATATCAAACAAAAAAGTAAATGAAAAGGTGCTATCTTCCGCATCACGTATTATGAACGGCAAAAAACCTCTTTTTGCCGTTGTGGGCGATCTCAGCCGCAACGCAAAATATTCCGAAAGCTGTCTGCTTTTCTTTGAAAGCGGATTACTTTTGTTTGAAAATAGCGAGAGCGATGGGAGAGCCTTTTATTATTCGGAAATTACGGATATTTATACCAAACGTATGTACGGGAATGCATGTATTTTTATCTCAACCGAAAGCGAAAAGGATATGCTTTTGTTCAGATATACTTATTCGCTTGCCGCCATTTGTGACGCTGCGGTAAATTTTGCGGACAGAGTGTGCAGCGGTGTGAATATTAAAGAAGAACTTGCGGTGGTTGAGGCTACATACGAAAAAGCTTTGAGTGTCTGCCCCAAATGCGGCAGAAATCTTATTCGCCCGGGTGCGGAGTGCATAATGTGCCGCTCGAAAAAGAAGATTGCCGGAAAGCTTTTAGAATATATTGCGCCGCAGAAATATGTGCTGATTTTTTGCAGCATACTGTCTCTTATAACAACGGCAATGTCGCTTTTGCCGCCTTATGTTACGAAAATAATGGTTGACAAAATAATTCCGTCGGGAAACGAAAAAATGCTTGCGGCGGTTATCGGGGCGCTGCTTCTGTCATATATTATTCAGTACGGCATAGGCATAATACGCAGCTATTATATGCGTGCCGCGGGTGACAAAACCGTGGAACTTCTGCGAAACGATATATACAGAAAAGCACAGTATCTGCCCATGAAGTTTTACGACAAAACGTCAACGGGTTCGGTTATAAACAGAATTGCGAGCGATTCGGCAACGCTTCAGCAATTTATGCTGAGGATAACGCAGGAGGTTGTCGTTCAGTTTTTCCTGCTTATAGGCATTGTGGTTATAATGTTTGTTTTAAACTGGAAGCTTACGCTGCTTTCGCTTCTCCCCGTGCCGTTCGTTGTTATAGGTTCAAAAATTTTCGGCAAGAAAATTGCGCCGTATTACAAAAGAATCTGGAGAAGATGGTCTGCCGTTACATCTATTTTGGCGGATTCAATTCCGTGCGTGAGAATAATAAAGTCTTTTGCCGGAGAGGACAGAGCCGTTAAAAAATTTGAAAAATACAATAAAGAGTGGCTCGGGGTTGACTTAAAATCCGCAAAAATTTCAACCGCTTTTCCAAACATTGTTTCATTTATTATTACTTGCGGCTCGCTTGCAATATGGGCAATAGGCGGCGGAAGTGCCATAAGAAATCCTAATGGTGCGGTGTCGGTTGGTATGCTTGTGTCATTTATCTCATATACTACCATGTTTTACGGCCCTGTAAACTTTTTTGCAAATCTTAACGATTCTTATCAGAGCGCGCTTTCTTCAACGGAAAGAATACTTGATATATTGGAAGCGGAGCCTGAAAACGATGTTTCGGAGGGGTTGAAACCGCCGATGCTCCGCGGGAAAATAGAATTTAAAAACGTTAATTTTTCGTTTGACAGAACCAAAAAGGTTCTAAACGATATAAATCTCACAATAGAGCCCGGAGATATTGTCGGAATAGTGGGTACAACGGGTTCGGGCAAATCCACCCTTATAAACCTTCTTATGAGATTTTATGATAATTATGAAGGAGATATTTTGGTAGACGGTCAGAATATAAAGAATTTTGACATAGGAGCGTACCGCGCAAAAATCGGATACGTTCAGCAGGAACCGATGATGTTCAGCGATACGATATTCAATAATATTTCTTACGGCGTTCCGGAAGCTTCAGTTGAAGAAGTGATTCACGCGGCAGATGTTGCCAATGCACACGGATTCATAGCACGCCTCCCCGATGCGTACGATACGGTTTTGGGCGAGAGGGGAGTGGGCGTCTCCGGCGGTGAAAAGCAGAGACTTTCAATTGCACGTGCCGTTCTTAAAAATCCGAGTATAATGATATTTGACGAGGCGACCGCTGCTGTAGATTCCGAAACCGAAAATCTTATACAGCAGGCGATTGACAAGCTTATAAGCGGCAGAACAACACTCATGATAGCACACAGACTTTCAACTTTGCGCAAGGCTAACAAAATTGTGGTTGTTGATAAAGGCAAAATAATAGAATTCGGCTCGCCCGAAGAGCTTATGGCGCTCAAAGGCAAATACTATAAGCTTATAAAAATACAATCCATGTCCGATGAAGTTAACAGAGAAAGGCAGGCGGAAAATTTTGAGTAGAATATACATAAACAGCGATGAAGTCCGTTTTACAAAGAACGGTTTAAACCATGTTGATGCGGAATTCTATGACGGAACACGCATGTATGACCTTGAACCGCGCAGACTTTTTCCCGTCAGCGGACTTGACAAATATATCACTTTACTCGATGAAAACGGAGACGAAAAAGCGGTTATCAGAAATGTTTCGCACTTAATGCCGGAGTCACGCGATGTAATTAATGATTGCCTGCGCGAATATTATCTTATACCAAAAATCACAAGACTTCTTGACAGCGACGAAAAATATGGTATAATAAAATGGAAGGTCGAAACAGACAGAGGCATTAAAGCTTTTGATATCAGAAACAGACACCACGATATAAAGGTGTTGTTTGACGGACGTGTGCTTGTGAGGGACAGCAATGATAACAGATATGAAATTCCCGATTATAAAAAGCTTGACAAGCACAGCAGAAAACTTCTGATTTCGGAGCTTTGATAAATGTAGCAGGGCTCGTGCGATGAAAAAAATTACAGAGCAGAAAGGGTTTTTAAATGAAACTTGTATTGGCAATTGTAAGTAACGATGATACCGGGGCGGTTGTTCCTGAACTTATTAAAGAAGGATATTCGGTTACCACGCTTTCAACCACAGGCGGGTTTTTGAGAGTGGGAAATACAACGCTTTTGGTTGTGACTGAAGATGAAAAGGTAACTCAGCTTCGCAATCTTTTTGCTAAATATTGCTCGTCAAGAAAAAAGGTAAACCCCTCAACATCTTCTTTTGGAAAGAATATGCTGTCGGACAGTCCGGCTGAGGAAGTTTCCGTAGGCGGCGCAACATTTTTTGTTTTAAATGTTGATAAAATGGAAAAATTCTGATTTTTTCAAAAAAACAATTGACTTAATTTGTTTTTTGTGATAAAATATAAGGCAGTGATTTTGTTGAATCGGTTTATGAAACTTGCAATTGAAGAAGCGCGGATTGCCATGTGCGGGGGAGAGGTTCCTGTAGGTGCGGTGGTTACGAAAAACGGCGTTGTTGTGGCAAAAGCGCATAATTTGGTTGAAAAGCTTCATGATTCCACCGCACATGCAGAGATTCTTGCCATACGCAAGGCGGGAGAGGCATTGGGCAATTGGAGACTTACTGAATGCAGTTTGTATGTCACACTTGAGCCTTGTGCGATGTGTGCAGCGGCACTGTTGCGCGCCCGAATCGCTGCCCTTTATTTCGGCTCTTTTGACAGTGAGTTCGGAGCAGTGGAAAGCAACAGGCTGATTGTTAATCCGCGCTTGTCTGTGTATTGCGGCATAGAAGAGGATGAATGCAATAAAATCATCAGATCGTTTTTTGATAAAAAACGTTTGAAATGCGAATAAGGACAGGTATCGAAGAGGTCATAACGGCCCTGACTCGAAATCAGGTAGTCGCGCAAGCGGCTCGTGGGTTCGAATCCCACCCTGTCCGCCAATTATGCGGGTTTGCTTACTTTTGCGAACCCGCATTTACTTTGTGTTTTTTGCCCAATTTTGCCTTAAACCTCTCCATTATTCGTTACCGTACAGTATATTCTTCATCTCTTTTGTTGCGGAAACCTTATCCGCATAATCAAGATGAGAATAAATATTTGCCGTTGTTGCATAATCGCTGTGACCGAGTATCATTTGAATTTGTTTCATACTTATGCCGTTTTTCAGCATTATGCTTGCTGCCGTGTGTCTGCAATCGTAAAGCCTTAAATTTCGGATATTGTTTTTCTTGACAATTCTCTTAAAATTATCAGAAAGTGTTCTCGGTCGT
>USAP01000095.1 GCA_900552775.1 uncultured Eubacteriales bacterium
CCTTGGCAAAGTCGAGTGCAAACTGTTCGCGCGAGTCGCAGGCGATGCCTATCTGTCCGCATATCTGCTTCTTGGCGGCACGCAGTTGTGTTTCGGCGAGCGGTTCCGTCATCATGCGGTCGAGTTCGCGTCGCACCAGATGCAGACACCGTTGCACGTTCTTCGGGTCGCATCCGAAGTAGATTGCCCACAACCCCGTGTCGCTGTAGCTCACCATCGAACTCTCCACCGTGTAAACCAGTGCGTTGCGTTCGCGCAGCGAGAGGTTGAGGCGTGCGTTCATGCCCGGTCCGCCGAGTATGTTGTTGAGCAGATATAGGGCTGTGCGCCGTGGCGAATGTATGTCGTATGCGCGTGTGCCGAGCATCACATGCGCCAGGTGTGTGTCCATTGTGTGCTCCGTCTGTTGCGGTATGTATTGCGGCAGCGGTGTCCTTTCGCCGGCTTTCCGCTTATACACTCCTTCTGTGAAAGCTTCGGCAGTCGGTTCGCCGGCGTGTGCTTTCTCCAGCAGTCTTGTGAGTCGGTTGAAATCCACATCGCCGTAAGCGAAGAAGACGGCGTTCTGCGGACGGTAGAGTCGGCGTGTGAAGCCCATTGCATCGGCTGTGGGGTCTCCGAAAGAGGCAAAAGATTAAATGAAAACGGTATTGATTTTGAAATAATGAACACGGGCGATCCCGTGCGTGACTGTATCGGCTGCGGCGGCTGCACCGAAAACGGCTGCAGATTTGACGACGATGCCGTAAATGAATTTGTTAAAAAAGCCCGCGAGGCGGACGGATTTATATTCGGCACGCCGGTGTACTACGCACACCCGAGCGGAAGAATATTATCCTTTCTCGACAGAGCCTTTTACAGCTCGTCGGCGGCATTTGCGTTCAAGCCGGCAGCTTCGGTGGCTTGCGCAAGGCGCGGCGGAACAACCGCTTCGTTCGATGCTCTGAACAAGTATTTCGGAATATCGAATATGTTCTGCATAGGCTCTACATACTGGAACAATATCCACGGCGGCGCGCCGGGTGAAGCTCTCAAAGACGAAGAAGGCTTGCAGACCATGCGCAATCTCGGCCGCAACATGGCATATATCTTAAAATGCATGGAGTTCGGAAAGGAAAACGGCATTGAGCCGCCAAAACCCGAACGGACATACAAAACAAGCTTTATAAGATAACGTAACGGGAAGTTAAAAAAGCTTCGGAACGCAGGAAAATGGGCTGTTTAAAAAGTCAACCGACTTTTTAAACAGCCCCTTTTAACATGTTTATCAATAATTCTCCGCGTGGATTTCAAAATAGCTCTGCGGATGAGCGCACACGGGGCAAACCTCGGGAGCTTTTATGCCGACAACAATATGCCCGCAATTGCGGCATTCCCAAACCTTAACCTCGCTTTTTTCAAACACCTTTGCATTCTCAACGTTTGAAAGCAGCGCGCGGTAGCGCTCCTCATGCGTTTTCTCGATTGCCGCAACCAGGCGGAATTTTTCCGCAAGCTCCGTAAAGCCTTCCTCCTCCGCGGTTTTTGCAAAGCCGTCGTACATATCGGTCCATTCATAGTTTTCGCCTTCTGCGGCAGAGAGCAGATTTTCCGCGGTATCGCCTATGGCGGACAGCTCTTTAAACCACATCTTCGCGTGCTCCTTCTCATTGTCGGCGGTTTTCAGAAACAGAGCCGCAATCTGCTCAAATCCCTGTTTCTTCGCAACGCTCGCAAAAAAAGTGTATTTGTTTCTCGCCTGCGATTCTCCCGCAAATGCCGCCTCAAGATTTTTTTCTGTTTTTGTACCCGAATACTTATTTTTCTGTTTCATATCATACCTCCGTATTAAAATATTATGCTCAGCACAGCTTCATTTTATCACATCAAAGCTTATATTGTCAAGTTCACAAATTATTTACTTGTATTTGCCGATAAAGGCGTGTATAATATAGCTGTGTACGGAGGGATTTACTTGTTCGGATACGTAAACATATATAAAGACGATTTGAAAATACGCGATTATAATATGTACCGCGCCGTGTACTGCGGCGTATGCGAATCGTGCGGAAAGAATCTTTCGTTTTTTTCGCGCTTTGCATTAAGCTATGACATAACTTTTCTGGCTCTTGTTCTCTCCGCGTGCGATGATGAAGAATACAAAATTATTTCAAAACGCTGTGTGGCTCATCCGGCAAACAAAAGGGCAATTGTCTGTGACAACCGCGCCGTTGACTATGCAGCGTGCGTCGGCGCCATGCTGACATACCTTAAGTTTGAAGATGATTTTCGTGACGACAAAAGTCCGAAAGCGCTTTTTGCGATGCTTTGGATGCACCGTGCCGCAAGGCGCGCAAGAAAAAGACTGCCGAAGCTTTACGAAGTTATCAGGCAAAATCTTTCCTGTCTTTCAAAGCTTGAAAGTGAAAACTGCCAAGATGCCGACAAAGCCGCAGACACGTTTGCAAAAATTCTTGCCTGCTGCATGACCCCGGATTTTGTATCTGAGGAAAACCGCCGCCAGCTATACTGGCTCGGCTACTACACCGGCAGATGGATTTATCTTATCGATGCCGTAAATGATCTTAAGGAAGACATAGAGCGTAAACGCTACAATCCGTACAAATCGCGTTTTTCTTCTCTTGCGGACGCTGCCGCATCTCTTGAAACATCGCTCACCTTAACGCTTCAAAGCGCAGCCGCCGCATATGAGCTTTTGGACATAAAGCGCGGACGCGCAGTTTTGGACAATATATTATATAAAGGACTGCTTTTTAGGCAAGACTCTGTTTTGAAAGGAAAAGACACAAATGAATCCTTATAAAGTTCTCGGCGTTCCCGAAGGCGCGGACGCGGAAACAATAAAAAAAGCTTATTATGAGCTTGTAAAAAAATATCACCCCGACAAATACGTAAACAATCCTCTTAAATATCTTGCAGAGGAAAAACTCAAAGAAATAAACAAGGCATACGAAATGCTCACGTCCGGCAAATCAACGCAAAATTCGTCTTCAACCTCCGGCTACCACACATACGGCAGCGGATATTCGGGCGGAAATGCCTACTCCGGTTCATACTCCGGCGGCACAAAATATATAGACGTGCGAAACTTAATTTCCGCCGGCAGGCTTGACGACGCTGAAAATCTGCTTAATACCAAAGATAAATCAAGCGCCGAATACAGCTATCTTATGGGGCTTATAAGCCTTCGCCGCGGTTACCATGACGCTGCCGTGCGCTATTTTGACAAAGCCATCGCGCGCGACCCTTCAAATCTTGAATACAGATTCGCCAGAAACAATATAAACACACGCACAGGCGGCTACAGAGACGTTTCGTACGGGAGCGGCAATTCAGGCTGTTCAACATGCGACTGCTGCTCGTCTCTCATGTGCGCCGACTGCTGCTGCGAATGTATGGGCGGCGACCTTATCCCGTGCTGCTGATATAATCGTACAGCATCTTATTGATTTATGCCGGCTTAAGCGGCGGAACGGAGATTATTATGAAAAACAATATTTCTCAGAAAACCGCATTCTGCGGTGTTTCAATCGCGATAAGCGTAATGCTTATGGGACTGACGGCGGTTTTCACGCTTAACAAAGTGTTTTTTGCCGCCGTATCGAGCGCGGTTTTCCCTCTTATTGCAATAAGGTTTGACAGAAAAACGGCATGGATTGCTCTTGCTGCCGCGGTTCTTCTTATATTTATTCTTCTGCCCGATAAACTCGGAGCGGCATTTTACGCGCTTCTCGGAATTTACTCTGTCTTGAAAGGCATAATAGAAAGCCGCTGCAATCTTCCGCGCGAGCTTACGGAAAAAGCAATTTGCTACGTAATCGCCGCAGCGTTTACAATTATTTTTGTACACCCGAATTTTTTTGCCGTGCTTTATCTGCTGCTTTTCGGCGCAGCTGCTTTTGCGGTTTATGACATTGCGCTTACATATGCAATATCATTTTTAAACGCACGGCTGCCGAGGTAAAACAAAGAGTCTTTAAAAAAGCATAGACCGCTTAAAGCAATAATTTTCTAAATCCTCAAAAAGGGCGGAGCAAAACAAAATTGTTTTGCTCCGCCATCATTTTTTATAGTACAAATATTTCAGGGGCTTTTTATTGAACGCTGAAAAGCAAGTCTCCGTATGTCGGGAACGGCCAGTACTTCTTGGCAACAATAAGCTCCGCTTCGTCTGCCGTTGCACGGATTTCCTGCATAATGGGCAGAATATCGTTTTTATAGCTCTTTGCATTCTCGGCAATATCTTCTATTTCGCGAACGGCAATAAGTGCTTCGTCCAAAGCTGCAACCTTGTCATAAAGAACCTTTGTCATGAGCGACAGGCGCTGAATCATGGAGACCTCAAAGTCCGACGCGAGATCGGGTGAAATCGCCTTCTTGTTTGCGGCAGTTTCCGAAAGTTCCGAAACATATGCCATGATTGCCGGAATGATATCTTTTTTCACCATTTCACTCATTGTCATAGCTTCAATATTGATTGTTTTTGAATATTCCTCAAGCACAATTTCATATCTTGAGTGAACCTCGGATTCAGTATAAATACCGTATTTTGTGAAAAGATCTATATTCTTTTTGCTTATGTAATAAGGCAATGCGTCAGCTGTTGTCTTAAGGTTCAAAAGACCGCGTTTCTCGGCTTCTTCTACCCATTCATCGGAATAGTTGTTTCCGTTGAATATAATTCTCTCATGCTCTTTTAACGATGTTTTTAATATAGAATTAAGCTCTGCGTCAAAGTCTTTTGCATTTTCAAGCTTTGTTGCAAAATCATCAAGCGTTTCAGCAACAATAGTGTTAAGCATGATATTCGGGCATGCCAGCGAGAATGTGGAACCGAGCATACGGAACTCAAACTTGTTGCCCGTAAACGCAAACGGGGATGTACGGTTACGGTCTGTAGTATCTCTGAAGAATGTGGGAAGAACCTTTGCGCCTATTTTAAGCTCGCTTGCGTCTTCTCTTACGTATATTTCGTTATGCTCAAGCGCCATAAGTATATCCGTAAGCTCTTCTCCGAGGAACATTGAAATAATTGCCGGAGGCGCTTCGGAAGCTCCGAGTCTGTGGTCGTTTCCGGCGCTTGCAACAGATATTCTCAAAAGATCCTGATGCTTGTCAACAGCCACTATAACAGCCGTCAGGAACAGCAAAAACTGCGCGTTTTCTTCGGGCGTTTTGCCGGGATTCAAAAGGTTTTCGCCGGTGTTTGTTGAAAGCGACCAGTTGTTGTGCTTACCGCTTCCGTTTATCATCGCAAACGGCTTTTCGTGAAGCAGACAAGCCATTCCGTGACGGTTTGCAACGGTTTTTAAATACTCCATTGTCAGCTGATTCTGATCCGTTGCAATGTTTGTGGAGGTAAATATGGGAGCCAGCTCGTGCTGAGCGGGGGCAACCTCGTTATGCTCCGTTTTTGCATAAACGCCGAGTTTCCAGAGCTCCTCATCAAGGTCTGCCATGAAAGCCTGAACACGCGGCTTTAATGTGCCGAAATAATGATCGTCTTTCTGCTGATCCTTTGGTGAACGCGCACCGAAAAGCGTTCTGCCGCAATATACCAGGTCACGTCTTTTGTCGTACATGTCTTTGTCAATGAGGAAATACTCCTGCTCCGCTCCGACAGTTGAATCAACTCTTGTTGCGGTTGTGTTTCCGAAAAGTCTTAAAATACGGAGAGCCTGCTTGTTTACAACCTCCATTGATTTTAAAAGCGGAGTTTTTTTATCGAGCGCTTCGCCGCCGTATGAACAAAACGCTGTAGGAATACAAAGTGTATTGCCTTTAATAAACGCATACGATGTGGGGTCCCACGCCGTGTAGCCTCTTGCCTCAAAAGTTGCTCTCAGTCCGCCGGACGGGAACGATGACGCGTCAGGCTCGCCCTTTACAAGGTCTTTACCCGTAAATTCCATTATAACCGAACCCTCGCCGTCCGGAGAAAGAAAACTGTCGTGTTTCTCGGCTGTTATGCCCGTCATGGGCTGGAACCAGTGCGTAAAATGCGTTGCGCCGTTTTCAACCGCCCAGTCCTTCATAACGCTTGCAACAATATTTGTAACCGACGGGTCAAGTCTTTTGCCCTCTTTTATTGTTTTTCTGAGTGCCTTGTATGTTTCCTTCGGCAGTCTCTCTTTCATAGTTTTGTCGTTAAACACCATCGTGCCGAACAATTCGGGTATTTTACTCATTTTATCTCATCCTCCTTGAAAAAAACAGGCGCTGCGCAGAAAACCTCTGCACAGCGCCTTTGCTGTAACTTTGTTTACGATTATAGCACCGATTTAAAAGTTTGTCAACCCCTTTTTTAATTTTTTTCAAAAAAATCTTCATCTTCGCTGACTATTTCGCCGTCGCGGATTTTATCAAGCTTTTCTTTTTCGCTTATAAATTCCGTTTCGTTTCCGCGTTTGTCCGCAAGATAATCGGGAAGCTTGGGGGTATGTTTTTTCTGTTTCACACAAATC